>CAZGFN010000091.1:0-6162 GCA_964524945.1 uncultured Isosphaeraceae bacterium | reverse complement strand
ACTTTATCTGGGTTGTGATGCCCGATCTCGCGAGCATTGGTGACAGCAACGATGGGCAAATAATCGAATAATTGCCTTTTGTTGGCACTGATTGAGTATCTCAGGCCCACTGTGGCTTTCATATCAATCCCCTCAGAGGCCCAGCCAAACCGGCTGGGCCTCTGTTTCGTTGGCCCACAGATGCTTTGAGCCCCTCTGGAGCCCCAGAATCCCCCCATCCAACAGAAAAAAATCTTGCAAACAGACCCCGAAGAGGCAGACAAGTCCTTGACACACCGCCCCTTGCCGATCACATTAGTAGGGTCATCCCCTTATCCCGAATGGGTGACGAGAAGAGTTGTGGCTGCTGTGGGGCAGTGGCCATCGAGATGGAGTCCCGGTTACACCCGGAACTGCAATGAAGAGTGACCGTGCCATGACGTTCATGGCATGGCTATGCGTGGGTGTTGAACCACCCGTAAATTAAGAGAGCGTTTCCAACTTGGCGTTGGGAACGTACAAACCCGTCCCTGGAGGGGAATCTAAGACATGAAAACACTTCCTACTTGCCTTTGTATCTTTGGTCTCGCTGGCGCGGCGACCGCTGGTGCTGGCGTTGCCCTGATGGACCAAATCGGTCCTGACGACGGCGCTGAAATCGACACCAGCAATATGCTTGCCAACCAGATATTCGAGGCCTCATTTAGCGGCTATGACATTGCTGCCATCGATGACTTTGACAACGCAAGCGGCATGGCCGCTGCTGGTGTCCAATTGGTCGTTGGCGGTTGGAATGGCTACGTCGGCATCGATGGCATCTCTGGCCTCAATGCCGAGTTCTATTCCGACTACACCGCCGCAGGCGCTAGCCTCGCCGGCGATGTGGCTTCACTAAGCGTTCCTGGCACCCCTGTTGGCGATCCTAACTGGACTATGGCTGGGTATGACCTCGTCGGCGTCGCAGGAACAATGATCATCAACTCCGGCATCAACTGGGTTGGCCTGATTCCAAACAACGAGTTTGGACTGAATGGCCAGACTGGTGCTGCCATTAGTTACATCGGTGACAACAACAGTTACCAGTGCAACCCTAATGGCGGATTTGGATTTGGTCCGTACCAAGTCATGCCCAACAACATCGCCCTGCGTGTTATGGGTGGCTCGAGCGATCCTTGTGATATCCCGCTCGACCCTGACTGCCCCTCGGACATCACCGGCCCGCAAGGCGTCCCCGACGGCCTTATCAACGTTGATGACGTCCTAGGCGTCATCGCGACCTTCGGTCAAATTGGCGACGGTACCAGCCGTCCAATGGGTGACTGCTACCCACTGCCCGCAGGCAACTGCGAAGTTGATGTGGACGACCTCCTCACCGTCATTGCTGCCTTCGGCGGCGACTGCCTGCCTGTCGGTGCCTGCTGCTTCGGCCTTGACGGCTGTGCAGATGACGTCAAAGAAGCTGATTGCGTCGGCGAATGGCTCGGTGCCGGCAGCTCATGTGCAGATTGCGTCAGTGGTGCATGCTGCAACAGTGATGGAACCTGCGAGTACCTCTACAGCGAAGATTGCACTGGTGCCTTCCAAGGTGCAGATGTTCTGTGTGCAGACGTCCAGTGTGCCGTAGCACCAGACAATGACATCTGCGATAACGCCCTTTCCATCTCTGATGGTGACACCGGCGTTGACAACACTAGTGCGTACACCGATGGACCTGTGGACTTCAATCTCTGTGACAACTTTGATGTCGAGGACGTGTTCAACGACATCTGGTTCTCCTATGAGGCTTCGTGCGACGGCGATGTGACCATCTCCACGTGCGACACGGTTGACTTTGACAGCCGCTTGGCCGTCTACGGCAGCTGTGGTGGTGCCATGATTGCGTGTAACGATGACTGCGGTGGGGCCAACAACACCCTCTCGTCAGAACTCGCTATTACCGACGTAAGTGCTGGTGACATGCTCTACATCCGTCTCGGCTCCTTCGCCGAAGGTGGAACTGGTACTGGTGTGCTCAGCGTCAGCTGTGTTGCTCCAGAGCCTGGTGCATGCTGCCTCGCTAACGATGATTGCATGGAAGACTTGATGCCCGATGATTGCGCCGCTTTCGGTGGCAATTACATGGGTGGTGGGACTGCCTGTGCAAACGTTGAGTGTGGTGCTGGCGATGCGGACAACTGCGAAGGCGCAGCCACGTTCGTCGAGGGTGCAAACCCGTTCGATACTACCGACGCCACGGATAGTGGCTTCGGTGAGCCGGACGACCTCCAATGTGATGGCACGTTCTTGGACTGGATGGGTAGCGCGGATTACTGGGGTCACTTCCTGGTTCCAGGCGATGGCACACTCACAGTCAGCCTGTGCGATGCTGCCTCCTACGACACCTCTTTGGTGCTGTACGAAGGTCCTGATTGCAACAGCCTGGTTCAGGTAGCGTGCAACGGTGATAGCACTGTCGAAACTGGATGTCAGAGTTACTACTCTGGTGTCTACGACATGCCCGTCACTGGTGGCAGCACTATCTACATCCGCCTTGGTGGATGGCAGGGTGCTACAGGTCCTGGTACCTGCACCATCACCTTCACGGGTGCTGGCGCAACGGGTGCCTGCTGTCTCTCAGGCGACTGCTTGGGCGAAATGACTTCGGCCGACTGCGCCGGTTTCGGTGGTACTTGGTACGCAGGCGAGACTTGCAGTAGCGTGGATTGCCCGCAGGATGTCTCCTGCAACACGGGCAATGGCGCAAGCCCAACTGGCGTGGACGGCGCTTGGACTGCTGGTACGTCGGACACTGGCTCGGGTTATCTCCGTGCTGCCGACGTCTCGGCACCAAGTGTTGCTGATGTAACCGTCTACGGTCTGTCGCTGGTCTACAGCGGCGGCTGGGGCGCTTGCAGCGACGCCAGTGCGATGGGAATGTCCATGGACGTCATGGACTCCAGCTATGGCACACTTGCTACGGCGAGTGCGAGTTACTCCGCTACCAACCTGGTCTATGCAGGCGTCTACGCCCTGCATGGCTGGACCGCTGCACCGGGCTACTCCGGCAGCGTTGGTGCCGTCTCTGCCTACTCGGGCAGTGCAGGCCAAGGCGAGTGCTGGTTCTTGTGGATGTCGGCTGACGCGGGAACTTCCGCGATCAACGACGGTACGGGTTGGCTTGCCGAAACATTCGGCGTCAACTACTGCATCACCGAGTGATGCGGTTCCGGACCTGATCGTCCTTGTGACGATCTGATCCAACGTTCTTACCAGCCCCCCGATCTTCGGATCGGGGGGCTGTTCTTTTTGAAGAGCGATTGAGCTACGCGATTGGCCGCTGTTGTTCTAGTCCCACACCTTGCCCTTATCCTTGTTCTTGTCTCTGCCCTTACCCTTGCCACTCCTGATCGCCCGATATCGCGGCGAAACCGCGCCCAAGGACCAACCCCGTGTTTCTCAGCAACCGCGAGCCCCACATGACGTCCCTTCACGGGAACCCCGTCCGCCTGCACGCTGTCATCGGCAAAGAAGGCCATCTTCACCTTCAACTGCGACGAAGCGAACCAGCAAACTCAGAACAAACGTAACCGCCCATGGCCACAGCACCACGTCACCTCTCAGCGGCTTCCGCCATGGCGATCTGCATGGCCTCGATGATCGGGTCGGGCATCTTTTCCATCACCGGACTGATGGGTCCAATGCTTGGAACGTCCACGAATGTCATCGTGGCGTGGATTCTTGGCGGCGTGTTGTCACTTGCGGGCGCCTTCACCGTCGCGGAACTCGCCGCCAACCGCCCGCGGTCCGGGGCACTCTACGTCGCAGCCTGCGAAACCCTTGGTCACCGACTTGGCTTCGTCAACGGAACGGTGACGGTGCTTGTTGGCTATGTCGCTGCCAGCGCGTACATCGCGGTGGTGATCGCGGCCTACGCCCAAGAATTCATTCCTTGGATCCCACCACGAGCCGCAGCTACCGCCGTGTTGTTGATTTTGACACTCATACACATGGCTTGGCTTCGTGGTGGCGTCCGCCTCAACGACACCATGGCCGTGCTCAAAATTGCGATGTTGGTCGTCTTCGCAATCGCCGGTCTCGCTTCGGTGGGCGGCGACGCCTCGCCCGAAGCCGTCAAAACCACCATCACGCCTCCGGCTCCTTGGTCGATGGCCGTGGGCGCCGCAGTGATTGCGATCTCTTTCGCATATCTGGGATGGAGCGCCGCAGCGGATGTCGCTGGCGAAGTCACACAGCCAGCCCGCACACTTCCCATAGCCATTCTTGGCAGCGTCGTCGCCGTGACCATCCTCTACGTTCTGGTCAACCTGGCCTACGTCCATGCGATTCCCCCTAGCCAGATGGTGAACCCAACCACCGGTGAACCGATCGCCGATATTGGCGGGGCTGCAGCAACCATTCTGTTTGGCCCATTGATCGGCCGCATCATGTCCCTAGGAATCATTGCTGTGCTGCTGTCAACCCTCAGCACGATGGTCTTTACGGGTGGACGCGTGCTCCTGGCGATCTCCACTGCCGGCCAACTGCCCACGCCTCTTCAACGACTCAGTCCCACAGGCATCCCCACACGGGCGTTGCTGCTTCAGGCAACCCTGTGCCTGCCCTTTATCTGGTTGCCCACCTTGGGGGGACTGCTGGACTACATCGGCCTACTCATCACGATTTGCGCATCGATGTCGGGAGTCGCCGTCCTGATCCGACGGTACCGAGGCGAGCGGCGCGATTGGAGCATGCCGCTGCATCCCCTACCGGTCATCTTGTTTCTGGGGCTCTCGGCTTGGCTGGCGGTCTCCGCGGCCATTGAGCGGCCTATGACGGCCTTCTACAGCGTCGCCACCTTTGGAGTGATTCTGCTCATCCGACCGGCGCTCACCGGTCACGCCAAGGCACATTGAGCGTGGATCACAGCGGCGTGCGCTGTATGCGTGCCGATCAAGAATGACGCCCCGAGCATCACGCCGTATCCAATAACTCGGTTCATGCTGGAACCCTCCTGTGCTCGCCCTCACCTCTGAGATGGATCGTGACGGATGAGACAACGGCCGTCAAGTAAAAAGGGGGCTGGTACTGCTCTGGGGGGAGTCGGTAGTCACTATTGCCCCGGAGGGGGGCCCTGACCGTGGCTTCTCAGCACCTGCTTGGCGCGAGCGACGGGATAGGCGCGGATGAGTTCGGCGGCGGGGAGACCACCGATATCGGGGAGCAGAAACATGATCTCGCCATTCGTGGCGGTCAATAAGGTTCTACTGTCGTCCTGTATTACGCCTCCCCGGAATCGCTGCCAGTGGTCCTTGCGCGAATATTCCGGGCTACAAAGAGCTTTGGTCAGCGCAGCAGGATCGAATCCCGCGTCATCAAGTTCCAGAAAGAGCGCAAGCAGGATTCCGTATATACCCCAACGCGTATTGTGATCTCGGGCAATGAGCGGAAGACCGGTCTTTGTTTCGCCGATGTCGACGATTTCCTGCCAGAGTCGGATGTCACTGGCAAGTTTTGCACGCTGCTTCGGCGCGAGCCGATCGAGAACCCCCTGCCCCTGTTCGATGGCTCGCCGCACCTCGCGCAGCCGTCTGGCGTCCTTCCACCCAAGTGTCACCACCTCACCGTCATTCAGCGTCATCTGCCGCATCATTTCGCCGTCTCCAACCGACCACGCAAGCAAATCGAGCACACCGTCATCCGGAAGATCATCGAGTTTGCGGAGCCGCTCCTCGATGAATCCCGCAACGGCGTCTGACGCTTCCCGCAACGCGGTTCGGTAGGCCAGATATTCGGCCAGCCCTTCGTCGAGCCAGATACCGGCGACTTGGATGGCTGCCTGACGCTGCTGCAGGAGATGCCACATCTCGTGAACGTCCAAGAACAGTCCCACGGGACGGGCGCCGGCGAGCGACTCGGTTTCGCCGCCAAGAATCGTGCCGCCTGCCCGAATATCTTCGGCCAGCACCGCAGCACTCGCAACCGGCATGGGAAAGATCACAATCATCTTTTCGGTTTCCGGATGGGGCCACGATGTACCGAACAACCACGTGCCTCCGCCGCCCTCCATGAGCAGCACCCCCATGTCTGGCGGCTCCATGCCAAAGTCCTCGACAGCCGTCGCGCGGCCTGCTTGCAGGAGTTCCAGAGTACTCTCCGCAATGAGTTGCCAGCTCTCGCCGGGCGGATGAAAGACAACCACGCCGC
>CAZGFN010000090.1:0-6258 GCA_964524945.1 uncultured Isosphaeraceae bacterium | reverse complement strand
GCCACTGCTCATAGGGATGCTTATCCTGCTTCCCCTATACCCAATTTTTGAGGGCGAACGCGGCAATCATTCTGGACCGGTCGTCCAACTGGTGTTCACAGTGTTGATTGCACTGGGCGTCTGGGCTGCTGCTGGAGGGCAGTGGTTTCTCGTCATTGGTATGGCACTGGCGATACCTGCCATAATCTTTAATTTCATATCAGCGAACTACGCTGGAATAGAAATTCTTGATGCAGTGTTTGGGCTACTGTTTTTTCTTTTTGCGACCTACTCTCTCATTCGCGTGGTTGTTCTTAAACAGATTAGCCGCCATGATTGCGTGAAAGGTGGCATTGCGATCTATTTGTTGATCGGCCTGACATTTATGCATATGTACCGGATCATTGATGCGATCAATCCGAATGCATTCGTGTACTCACATGGGCAAGAACGTAGCGGAAATTGGGCGGACTATTTGTACTATTCCTTCGTCACCCTGACAACCCTGGGCTACGGCGACATTCAGCCTGTAGGTAGATTTGCGCAGTCCGTATCGATTACGGAGGCGATCGTTGGGCTGCTCTTTATTGCAATCTTCATCGCCGCTTTGCTGCATTATCGCTTGGAGAGCCCCAAAATCGACAATGGCCCATGTTCCGAAACCAGAAGCCGCCAAAGCGACGACGACTGAAGCCTTATGTCGATGCTGTTGTCAGGCAACTCCACAGCAGCATGAAGTCATGGCGAAGTGCTCATCGGGTGCCATCAACCGTTCAAAACACCACCCCCGTGAATGCGGGAGTGGCAGACTTCCAGTACGTCACCGAGTTCATGGTAGATTTGCTGATTCGCTTTACTAAGGAGAACCACGATGACTGATCAATGCAGCGCACCAACAGAAGACAACATTCCAAGGAACCGTGGTTCACTTCTTGACCGTTACGGTTCCGTTTTTGTTGTCATTGCTTTCTTGCTCCCCATCCTGCCTCTTATGATCGTTGGGGCAGCTCTCAACGATAGCCCCGCGTTGGGCGGATTCCTAGGACTTGTTATTGGTGTATTTGCAGGGGGCTTCCTTTGTGGTTCGCTGGCAATTCTGATTTCGATCAGGAGTGATGTCGCACGTATTGCGGATGCAATCGAAAGCCAAAGCGGGCAAAAAGGCTCGTGACGGCATGCTGAGAGGGTGTTTTGGCTCAGTATCATTGAAAGATGCAGGCGTTCTGGCCGTGAGTGCTTAGGCTATGGAATTACACGGCTTTGCGCAGAAACTTCTGACAGGTTGCTGGCTCAGCTGCGGATCCAAGGTGGCGAACTCACTGTTCGTTGATCGTGAGTATCCAAGATCATAAGTATGTATCTCGAGGAGACAGCCATGCCCAACAACACGAAACCCCGTACCTTCAAACTGTTCGGCTCGCTCGGTCGCGCCGCGTTCGCAGTGAGCAGCATCCTCGCGGTCCAAAGCACCGCATCTGCTGCGTTTGTTGAGTTACACCTAGAACAAGTCGGCTCGAATCTGGCGGGTACGATCACTTGGCGGTTGTACGCTGAGTTCGACGACCCGAACGATCAGCTCACCCGTGTTCACGGAGATGCACCATACTTCAGCATGTGCTACGCCTCGGGCGGGTTCTACCAGAACGGATTCTCTGGTCCGACGTCGTGGCATAACCATGCCGCCTTCTGGCCCTTAGCTCCAAGCATGGAATACGACAGCTATGTCACGATCGGAGGGGAACATAATTACGAAAGCCAGACCCTGAGCAGTACGGGGATCGACTTCACCATGTTCGAGAGCGGCGGTCCTCTTATCTTCCAAAACGGCGAGTGGACCAGGCCGCAGAACGACCCATATGCTTTCGGCGAAGTCCTGTCTGGGATGCCGAACTGGCACGTGCTGGTTGGGCAGTTCACGACCTACGGATCCGGACCTAGCAGCGCCCCTTATGGCGTGCTGAACCTAGATGGATATCAGGATTATTTCGGCTTCAATGGCGCCGAGACCATCCCATGGTCCGCCGAAGCGGTCCCGTTCGGCACGCCGCCAGCAGATTCGGGCGCCTGTTGTTTCGAGGATCCCAACTATGGCCTGATCTGCGACGTGATGATCGAAGAGTATTGTGCCGATCTCGGCGGCTATTGGTATGGCGCTGGCACGATCTGCAGCGACCCCTTCGTCGAGTGCGAACCACTTGATACGTCGGGTGCCTGCTGCTACGAGAATGCCGCCTTCGGGCTGATCTGCGACGTGATGATCGAAGAGTATTGTGCCGATCTCGGCGGCTATTGGTATGGCGCTGGCACGATCTGCAGCGACCCCTTCGTCGAGTGCGAACCACTTGATACGTCGGGTGCCTGCTGCTACGAGAATGCCGCCTTCGGGCTGGTCTGCGACGTGATGATCGAAGAGTATTGTGCCGATCTTGGCGGCTACTGGTACGGTCCCGGCACCGTGTGCAGCGATCCCTTTGTCGAGTGTGATCCGCTGCCCGAGAGCGGCGCTTGCTGTGTCGAGGAAGGACAGGGCAGTGGCTTCTGGTACTGCATCGAAACGACGCAGTTCGACTGCCAGGATCAACTCGGTGTCTGGTACGGCCTGGGCTCGCACTGCACCGATCCAGGTGTCAACTGCGACCCGATCGAGGACTGCGACAGTTCCGCTGGCAGCGACTGCGCGAGGCGGCCCCAGTACGACGACCAGGAATTCCTGAACTTTGGATCAGGCCCCGTGGCGGTGCAGACCGTCTCCCCGGGCATCACCGGTGGTCGGGTGCTCAGCGTCTTTGACCTCACCGGCATCAGCGCTGCACCCTTCAACTCTGATTTCCCGATCAAACGGTACGCCCACGGCAGTTGGAACGCCGCCAACCTCGGCAGCATCCTCGGCCTCGCCATCGACGAATCTGGCAACATATTCGTCACTGCGAGCCAGACGTGGAACTTCGATGCGGTCGGCCCCTCTGGCTGGGGCGCTGTGTATCGCATTGACGCCTACAGTGCGGCGATCACGACCTTTGCGGTACTTCCCACCGCCGGTAGCAGCCTAGGTTCGATTACCTATGACTGCGAGCACGGTCAGTTCTTCGTTTCGAGTTTCGAGGATGGGTTGATCTATCGGCTCGACTACACCACCGGTGCGGTCCTCGACACCTTCGATCACGGCACGCCTTGGACCGGCAACACCGGCCCCGTGGCGTTGGGCGACCGCCCATTCGCCGTCGAGGTCAACGGTGAGCGTCTCTACTACAGCCTGTGGAACAAGGACTACAACAATCCTTCCTTGACCATGTACAACGAGATCTGGTCCGTTCAACTTGATGCCACGGGCATGCCGCTTGCCGGTGCCGAGGTATTGGAAATAACACTGCCCAACTATTCTTTGAACGGGGACTTAGAGTTCTCATCCCCCGTTGCGGACATGGACTTCAGCCCGACCGGCACGCTGGTCCTGGGTGAACGGTCACAGATCGGCATCGACAACGTCACGGCCCACCAGGCCCGCGTCCTGGAGTACGAGTGCGTGGACGGCGTGTGGGTTCTTACGTCGCACGTCTTCCACGTCGGCCAGATCGCCGAGTCCTCAGCGGGCGGCGTTGATGCCAACGAGGCGCGTGTCTGGGCCTCGGGCGACGGCATGCACATCGCCGCTGGCGACAACATCTACGGTTTCCAGGGACTTCCCGCCGTTGGTGGATCCATCGCCGACAGCTGGCTCATCGATTACAACGGCGACTTGTCCGTTCAGGACAAGACGCTCCTGGGCGACCTAGTCGTTGCGCCTGGGGAAGAAGATGAGCCGGGCCCGGATTGCCCTATCGTCGGTCTCCTGGACATCATCTGCATCACGGCGGGTCCGCCGGCGGAGTTCAGCTTGGAGATCGGGCTGAGCAATGTCGATAGTTCGGACCTCATCACCGGCGTTTCGATGAGCGTTCCGTTCGGCAACACCCTCATGCCGGCCAACGTCGCCTTGAACATTCCTCCTTCGTCTTCCTCCTCGTTCAGCACGGTGCTGACGGGACCCATGCCGGGTGAAACGCTGTGCATCGAACTGGAGATCGTGTTCGACAGCGGTGAGATATGCACGGATACGCTCTGTGCCGATATGCCTAGCTGCATCATCATTGGCGACTTCGACATCAACGGCATCGTGAACGTCGACGACCTGATGATCCTGATCGGCCTTTGGGACGAGGACTGCGACGATGCAAACGACGGCTGCGGCGGAGTCGATATCGATGGCAGCGGTGTGGTTGACATGGGTGATCTCCTAGTCGTGCTGGCGAACTGGACGCTATGACCTGAGAGTTCGTGAGCCGGGAGTCGAGCAATCGGCTCCCGGCTCATTTTTTCGATTCGACGGCTGGCGGATGTCTTTGTGACCGGGGGCTGCACAAGGTCTCCATTCGAAGAGGAAGCGAGTGGAGAGGCCGGCAAGCACGTGGACCTGGATGTTCGGTATTTGTTAGGATACCAGGCCATGCCAAGGGTCTATAAAGCCGCTTCTGGAGCAAAAGTCGTTCCACGCCCACTGCTGGCCTCTCGTGTAGCGGCCGGCTTTCCATCGCCTGCGGATGACTATGTCGAGCGGGCTTTGGATCTGAATGAGGAGTTCATTGCTCGACCGGCGGCAACCTTCTTCTTGCGTGCTGGGGGTTGTTCCATGGAAGGTGCTGGCATTTATGACGGCGATCTACTGATTGTTGACAGGTCTATTTCTCCAGAGCCAAACATGGTGATCGTGGCAGTTGTTGACGGAGAATTCACTGTGAAGCGATTGTGTAAATCCAGCGATGGCTTTGTACTTGCAGCAGAGCATCCAAATTACCCCCCTATATCTATTGAGCAGGACACCGAGGTTTGTGCATGGGGCGTAGTGACCTGGGTTATTCATCGACCGTGAATGATTGATGTACGCATTAGCAGACTGCAACAACTTCTACGCAACGTGCGAGCGTGTCTTTCAGCCACGGCTTGCTACCAAACCAATCATCGTGCTTTCAAATAATGATGGATGCGTGGTCGCGCGTTCACAAGAAGCCAAAGATCTTGGCATTCGCATGGGTCAACCGGTATTCCAGTGTAGAGATGTGATTCGGACAAACAATGTTGTTGTTCGTTCTTCGAACTACGCGTTATATGAAGACATGTCTCGCCGTGTTGTGAGTTCAATTCTCAATTTCATGCCAGATGTTGAGATTTACTCGATCGACGAGGTCTTCTTTGGTCTTACGCCAGAGGTTGATTGTGATCCGGAAATATTGTGCATAAAGATTCAATCGACTGTACTCCAGTGGACTGGCGTTCCAGTTTCGATTGGCATTGGACCAACGAAGACCTTGGCGAAGCTCGCGAATCGGGTTGCCAAGAAGGATCCATTAGTAGGTTCGGTGTACAGATTTCCAAACCACGATCTTGATCGCAGGCGAGTGTTAGCAGCGACACCAATTGAGGAAGTTTGGGGGATTGGTCGGCAATGGGGGAAACGGTTTAAACAGATTGGAGTTGATACGGCATTGGGGGTTGTTCAAATGCGAACGGCGGATATTCGATCTCGCTTCAATGTCACAGTTATGCGTACCGCAATGGAGTTGTCAGGGATTCCATGTCAAACTCTTGAAAGTGCGCCGATTCAGCGAAGGTCACTTGTTCGGTCACGTTCATTCGGGCGAATGGTTACGGGTTGGGGACACATGTCTCAGGCGATTGCCTCTCATGCCACTCGTGCTGCGGAGAAGCTTCGAGCTGAAGGCGGCGTGGCTGGTCGGCTTGCAGTATTTATTCATACCAATCGCTTCCGCAAGGATTTGCCCCAGCATTGCGTTTCTGGCTCTTGTGAGTTGCTGCCGTCCACGAATACGACACCTGTGATCTTGAAAGAGGCGACTGCAATTGGGCGCCGCCTGTGGAAGCAGGGGCTTCAGTACAAGAAAGCGGGAGTCATGCTTTCAGAAATCACGTTCGGAGAAACACAGGGCGCATTGTTCAGTGACCGAGACTATGAACAAGACGCCAAACTCATGCAGGTCATGGATCAGATCAATGTGAAGATGGGTTCCGACACCCTCCATCCGGCAGCAAGTGGATTGAAGCGATGTAGTTGGTTCATGCAGCAAGATTCTCGTTCACCTCGGTATACGACCCGGTGGGGTGAACTTCCGAAGACGACCTGAGTGCGTTGCAAGAACAACCCCCCTGCAATTGCAGGGGGTTTATTGATGTTGGTTTGGTGTGTGGTGGGGGGGGGGTGACTAAGGACAATTACCCCAGCCGCCT
>CAZGFN010000089.1:0-6270 GCA_964524945.1 uncultured Isosphaeraceae bacterium | reverse complement strand
ATCCGATCGAGAGGATTGGTGGGGCGAGTCGGTCGCTGGTCCACACGCGGGCGGAAATCGTGTATCGGGTCTTGGGTTGGAGTCATTCAATGGTGCGACGCAGTTCCGCGGTACTTCCAGGTGCGGGAATGAACTGAGCATGCGGGGGAGTCGTCCAGCCGCTGTCAGCTGCGATGGTCACATAACCCGACACAGTCCAGCCCATCAGTCCATCATCAAAGTCATCCGACCAGATGACCGTGGACCCCACTGCCGGGGCCGCCGCCGCAAGACATAAACTCAAAGCACACTGCATTGGCATCAGAATCTCCTTTCAACCCCAGTTCTCATCAAACGATGAAACACCCCCCTCGGCCTCAAAATTCCTCATGACTCCAATCCTTCTTTGAATCAGCCTGGCTTTGACAAGCCAAGCTCATTTATGAAAGTGGAGTCGGCTCCGTGAATCTGGGCGGAGGGTTGGATTGTGGGTCTTCCAATGGACCCACTCGGTGGCCCCGTTGATTCGAATCTCTTACAGAAGGTGTTCTGGCCCCCATCGCCAAGCACCTGCACACCCATGTTGCTGCTGTCCCCCGCCATGCGGAGAGATGTCAACGGCGATTCGATTTTTAATACCGATGATTTGCTTCAACTGATTGCAGCGTGGAGATGGTTTAACCCAGACGACCACTGTGGACCGGACCTGAACCTTGACGGAAACGTGGGCGTCGATGACCTGCTCGAGTTGCTCGTTTTCTGGACAACTGGCTGAATTAACTGCCCTGCAACTGAGCGTTTAGCAGATCCAACCGTTGGTGCAGTTGTTCTCGCAGTGACTCCAGTCGGATTTCAACTTTTGGATCCATGACCAGCACGTTATCCGCGACCTGGCATGCAGTCACCAACTCGAGCATCTTGTCTTCAATCTCGATGACATCGGGCATCAACACAGCAAACGCATCACGAATGGATTGGTGCGTTTCTGCCGTCTGTTCACCATTCCGCAGTTGTGCCTGCATGGCCCGCCGAGATCGATCGAGCGGTCCGGTGATTTGCGGCCACGCAAGGCGCATTTCAGCGGCTCGCCATCGCTGAGTTTGATTATCGGTGAGCATTTGAGCAATGTGTTCAGACGCACTGGCATACGCGTCAAAGACCCGTTGCTGCGTTCGCCGCATCTCGCCATCGCTCGACGCGTTTGGATCTGTTTGTGCGGATTTAATTGAATTGATTGCGGTGACGAACGCATCAAGCGCACGGATGATCGTCCCGCACGCCTCATGGGCGGCCTGTGCGATGTCAGGATCGGTCACGTCGACCTTCGCCATACTTCCAATTGCAATCGGGTCGACCATGGCCCGCAATCCGATCCAACTCATCTCCCCAGGGCGTCCGATAGCCCACTGACGCCGCTGAATCATCGCCGCGTCGAGAGCCAGTTCCATGCTGAGCAAAGGAACCGAGTCATCGCACTCCATCTCAATCACGCGCTCAATAAGTTGCCGATCAACGGCGTCTGCTGCATTCACATCGCCGGTGTACATCTGGGCAAGGTCCGTATTGGCCGCTTGCATGGCTCGCCGATCACAGCGTGTCTGGGATGTGAGCAGGTCCAGAATACGTTCCCATTGGTCAGCAGGTATCGGACCGAGACCCTGCGATTGTGATGTCTGATCGGGCTGGAAGAAACGGTGCGCAATGGCTGCATTCTTAGGCTGTGAGCTTAGTACATGGCGATGCTCATCAGGCACGATATTGGTCAACGTTCGAAGGAGATCGATTTGCACTTTCCCCATCTGTATGATGATGTCGTCGATGTCGTCCCCACGATTCGACGCCAGACTGAGCGTGTCACTGAGATCATTGAGCCGTTGCAAGTGTTTCATGATGGCGGCATCGGCCGCGATCCTGATATTCTCGGGAATCGACGCTGCATGAACGCGTGCCAACATCTGCAACATCCAACGGCGTACAGGGTCGTCCTGCACTTGTGAATCGAACAGCCTAGACCGGATCGCGACACATCGCGCTGAAACAGGAGCCTCGTCAGCAAGCACTTCAAATAGGTGTGATTGCAGTTCTTCATCCAACTGCACAAGAGTGTCGCGTTCATCTACCAGCAGTTGCCGGATGGTTTGCCCTAATACTTTGGGCTCCATGTCGCCTCTCTGGGCTTGCGACATGGCATCGTCCAAGATTCTGCACACATCATCACGAGCCCGTTGTAGGCGTGCAGCACGCTCAGCAGCGACGCCAATCGTCAACCTGACAGCTTCGCGTCTCGCAACCGATTCGGTTGGAAGCAGTTGCAACAGGTTGAGCGAGCTGTAGTCGCCACCAAGGCACAGTCCATTCCATTGGTCGTGTTTCTGGTGCTGCCATGCAGGGAGCAATTCCATTTGAGCATCCCCCATCATGTCGGCGCAATCCTCGAAGAAGGCTATGTCCACTTCATGCAGACTGTTCCAGATCGACCTCGCGCCGCGGAATCCGATTCGCATTGCATTGAGCTGATCGCGTTCCGTGTCCGATCGTGCCTCGTGTGCTTCCCGGTTGGCCAACGCTTCTACCTCGGACTTCCGCACGGCCTTCCACTGGTCTAGGTATATATCAAAGCGTTGCTGCATCGCTTCAAACTGCGCGTCGCTGAGGGTAAGCGTTGTTCGAATGTCCTGCAGGACGGCTTGGTCGATGGGGTCGGGCATGTGCCGCGCAAATTGCTGGGCCGACGTGCCGTGGCAGATCAACATGCTT
Source organism: uncultured Isosphaeraceae bacterium (assembly GCA_964524945.1). GTDB lineage: Bacteria > Planctomycetota > Phycisphaerae > Phycisphaerales > SM1A02 > UBA12567. The sequence goes on along the minus strand of CAZGFN010000089.1, from coordinate 3,534 downwards.
GTCGCAATCACACACGCTGAGAGTTGTCGCCACATTGCAGAGCCTCCCTTTATTGTTGACACTCGAACCAAACGAAGGCTCACTGTACCACTTGCAATAGTGATTCAGAAATAGCGTAGCGTTTTGGCGCGTCGTGAATGGATCAACCATGTTCACGCATAGGGTGCGGCCAGTTCGGAGGCGTGGCTTTCGGCGTTTGATGGCATTTGGAACAAGGATGATGTACATGAACAATCGAATAAAAGTTGTAGTATGGCTGACGATCAGCCTGGCGAGTATTGGTCACGTGATGGCGGCGAGCATTCGACCTTGCCCAGTGGACCCGATCCCGAAACTTGAGGGATGTGACTTCCAGAAGATCGGCACGCGATACGACGCATGCTGGCTGGCTCCAAGCGTGTGTGAGAACGGACCGTTTACAGAGAAAGAAATCTGCCACGCATCGGTCCAAACAAACGGGTGCCGCGGCATTGCCTCGCCATTGGTGGAACTGGTGACGTCCGGCAGCGGCGATGCGCTGACTACCAAACCCTGCGGGTCGCTCGGTCGCTATCACGTGATGAAGTGTCGATGCAGCGGAAACATCTTTGGCTTCTGCCTCGGCCCGTGCACGCCCACGGCCGGGATCATTGAGACTCGTAACTGTCCTGGATCGATCATGACACTTAAGCCGTGTGATCAGAAGCCATGATTGACGTTTCGTGCTTGGCGCTGTCGGTGGTGGTATTTGGTGTTGGCGCACCGGCAGCGCCACACATCGCGGAGGTGGCGATTCTTCCAGGTGATCGGCTCATGCGCAATCTTGGAGAAGTGATCGCTGGCAAGGCGATCGACGTGTCATTTGACGTCGTGAGCGGACTCGATGTGCCGTGGTCCCTTCCCAATGTGGATGTGTCGTGCTCATCGTGTGTAGAGGTCATGGCACGACCAAAACGGCTCGATCCAGGTACTCACGCTGAGATTGTCGTTCGAATCCGGCCCGACGCTCGCGTTGGCAGTCATCTGTGGCAAGTGGCATTTCATGGCGGTGATCGCCATGCCATTCGGATTCAGATAAATGGGATAGTCCCGGGCATCTCCCTGACGCCGAAGCGATTGCAAATGGGAAGTATTGCGGAGGGCAGCATCGCGAGACACGTCGTAAAGGTGCGGTTGCATGGGCGTGGTCGCATCATCGCGGTGAGGCCGCGATTTGAACAGGCGGGTGTTGATGTCCAAGCCGTGGCGGCGCCAATCGATGATGCGTGGTCCATGCAAGTGCGCATCGATGCATTGCGATTGATTGAACCCATCCCGCGTGCAATCAGTTTAGAGGTCAGCGTGCTGCAAGAGAATGGACTGGTCGATACACACCATGTCAATTTGGAACTGTTTGGTCGGATCGTGGTCAATTCAACGGCTAGGCATCCCTCGGTTCTGGTCCTTGGGGCCATCGAAATTGGTCAGTGTGCCACAGGGCATGTGGACATTGATGTAGCCCCCAGCACTGATGCGCATGCGACCTGCGACTTGCCCGGGTCAGTGGTGACAGTGGGACCTGTTGTTGATGGACAATCGGAAGTAGAAGTGCGATGGATGCCACTGGGCAATCTTCATGGCATACACGAGGGGCAGTTGATCGTGCGGCAGGGAACCGATCCGCGTGATTGGACTCGTGTGCCAGTGGTTGGCATTGTTATCCATCCGGTGGTGAGACCATGATCCAATACAAGTGGCTGGCGTGCGCCTCGATGTGTTTTGCGGGAGCCGAGTTGGTATCCGATTGGCACTTGAGCGAATCTCTCCATCGAGCGGTGAAGGCACTGGATTTGTCTTCCACCGAGTTGGAGCGCATCGGGCCGGCAATGCTGGCTTCGTGGAATGCATCTAGGCCCGCACCTTTGGTGACGCCCGAATCGATTCGCATTCTATTCGACGCCAAAAAGAAATCGATTTTTTCGTTGGATGTCCGGTATCGAACGACGTTGACACGGCGAGGTCGCGACGCGCTTCCGAGTGTCAATGCGCAGTCATCTTCGTCTGAAGTTTGGTGGACTCGGTGGGCCATGGATGGATCGCGCATCGGGCGCATGGTGGCATCGTCTCGCCAGGGACTGGCGCACCCTAGCGATGACCAACTTGCACAGAGCACAGTTTTTGATGGGCTACGGACGTGGGTGAGAGAGGGTGATCAGCCACTGTCGGTCGTGTCACAAGACGAGGGAGATTTATTTGGCATCGAGGGCACGTGGTTGGGGGCCGGTGGGTGTTTGGGCGACCGCGACCAATTCACTGCCCGCGCCGGCGAGCACGACCTCGCCGGGATGATCGAGCGCAGCCATCCGGACGCCATCGTGGTTGAGTCAGGCACCATCGACGTTGCTGGTGTTGTCACGGTGGTACTCCGAATGGGTTGGGATGATCCGATTTGGTTGTATCTGGATCCCGCTCGCAGTTTGGCCCCCGTTCGAATCGATCGGCGTTTGTCCGTTGATGGGGGCACGATTCTGATTCGGACTGATGTGGACATGCTTGAGCAGGTGGAATCTGGCGTGTGGTTGCCTCGGCGGATCAGGCTGTCGCAATTTGAACTGCCCGACGACCAATTTCAGGCGGGGGATGAGCCAACTGGGCCGTGGTATCTGCGGATCGAGTCGACGTTGGAGTCTCTGGCGTGCAATCGCCCGCTTGACTGGAAAACGTGGGGCCGGCTCCGTGACTGAGGTGTTGGGTGGGGGAGTGGATCGTATGAAAAGTGCCGTTGTTGCCCCACGCAGACCGGTCCGGTACAGTGCCCGTCCTATCAGGGCGTGTACCCAAGTGGCCAAAGGGGACAGGCTGTAAACCTGTTGGCGTTCGCCTTCGGAGGTTCGAATCCTCCCGCGCCCATTCCTGAGAGCCCGCCTTGGCGAGCTCACGTTTTTGCACCTCGGGGTGTAGCTCAGCTTGGTAGAGCGCGTCGTTCGGGACGACGAGGTCGCAGGTTCAAATCCTGTCACCCCGACTTTTCTCTGCAAACGGCCCTTCGGCGAGTACGTCGAAGGGCTTTCCCTTTGTGAGCGTGACACTTTCGTCGCTCAACACACGGTTCGAACTCACGGAGTCGAGAATCTCGCCCTCAACGAGGTTCTCCGACTCGGCCTATGAAGCCTCGTCGGTGGGCAGAGCGAACTTGGCCTTGTGTTTGGTTGTATCGGGGCTTTCATTCGATTTTGGCGTGGTAGAATGCACGGCTCCACACACATCACTCTTTGGAGTTTGAGACAGATATGCAGCATATGCCGACCATTATCTACACCCACACCGACGAGGCGCCTGCACTGGCGACCTACTCCTTCCTGCCAATTGTCAAGGCGTTCGTGGGGCCGACCGGAATCAACGTCGAACTCAAGGATATCTCGCTGTCGGGGCGGATTCTGGCCAAGTTCTCCGACCGGTTCCCCGAGGAGTATCGCGTTCCAGATGTGCTGGCCGAACTTGGAGAACTGGTGAAGCAACCCGAAGCGAACATCATCAAACTCCCGAACATCAGCGCCTCGATCCCGCAGCTCAAGG
>CAZGFN010000088.1:4425-6349 GCA_964524945.1 uncultured Isosphaeraceae bacterium | reverse complement strand
GGATGAGAGCTGATGACGGCAGATCTCCTTGACGCAAATTTTCGATGATATCGACGGTTGTTGCGGCGTCGGATTGTTGCTCCTCCATCACTCTGATGTGCTCGTCGATCTCCCATCGAAGAGTTCTGGATTTCGCTAAGAGCGATTGTTCGAGACCTGCTTTGCTCCCCGCTTCCTCAACCCCGACGAGACTGCGCAAGATAGTCTTGCAGTTGTCCATCGCCTGAGGTTGTCTGATGCCCTCCGCTTTAATGCGATAGTATCGCTGCCTCGCCTCCTCCAATCCACTCTCAAACTCCTGCTTTGCTTCTGCGTAGCGTTTTGCCTTGGCCTCGGTGCGTCGCTCCTTGATCCGCTCATATTGTTGTCGCTCTTGATCGGTCTTGCACAGGCCATCAAGTTTCTTCATTTCATATTCTTGAATGTCGGCTGGTGGCGTGCTGCCGAGGGTTGCGAGCAGTTCTTCACATTTCTTGCGCTGCGTGGCCCAATTTTTGATTAGATCGTCCGCCTGCTGCCGCTGTTTGGCCAGGATGCTCGCGAGTTCATCTGGGTAGTCCTGGTGTCCTACAATAAGTAGTTCCTTCAATAGAGGGACATCCTCTCCTTCAATGGCGTCCTCCAACTGAGTGGTGTATGCATCAAACCGACGGAGTTCGTCCAGCCAACCAATTCCGAATACAGTTCCCGTTGCCAGTGCCGCCAATACGGCAACTATGACGGCTGCCCGTATCAGGAGTTTGGTGCGTTTGCCCCTTTCTATGGCTTGCAGTCGATCTTGATACCGATGTTCAAGCAGTTCTGGAACCCCATCATCCATCTGCGATAGGGCGAAGTACGTCGCTTCCAGTTCGGCCACAGGCATTTGGTCATCCAGTTGGCGGGCGAGCGTCTCGCACGTCAACGCATGGGCTCTGGAAGCATTGCGATGGGCAGTGAGTTCATCAAGCCAGCCGAACGCGCCTGCTGCCTGGCTGGCGATGGCTGGGGGGGGCTCAAGTTTAGAGGCCCGCTCAAGATCATGCCAACGTGTCCGTAGTGTGATGGCCTTGGGCTCGTCGGCAGCAGCCATGGCATCGTGTAAACGGTTGGCGAGTTTCTGGTACTCCTTGTCAACGCGATGCGATTTGACTTGATGCCGTGCCGCAACAGAGCCGTCAAGGAGATCCGATGGGGGCGGCTCAAGCCAGTTGACATCGCGTATTTGGGCGACCAACGCATTGGCAGCGCCCAAATCATTGTTGTCGGTTGCTTCCTGCAACTCTTGGCGAAGTTCCTGTTGGCGAACTCTTTCATGTTGCCGGATCATGGTGTCCCACGCAATATTTTCTGGGTCGACCTCAAGCAGTTTGCGAAGGCACTCCAAACGCGTTTTTACACTGCAAAGCGTGAGCATGGCCAATCGCAACGAACGAAGTTCCGTTGTCAGTTCGGCCTCGCGGTCCCATGCAGAATTGACGAAGGAAGCGAGTTCCCAGTTGGCACGCGGTGGCACGTCTGCCTCATTTGCAGCGCAGAGTTCCGTCCAATCTCGCAAAGAATCGCCCAAGTCAAGTTGCCCAATGGAATCGAGCAGGTCGGGCTCCAATGTCGCCATGTGAATGGCCTCGGTGCGAAGCCCCAAGTCGAGCCATCTATTGCAGATGCTCAGTCGATCATTGAGTTCAAAGATCATCGACGTATACACTTTTGCGATCTCGTGGAAAGTGACGGGCGGTACCGAGGAAGGCTCGACCAGTATCTGTTGGATACGCTCACGCAGTTGGTTTGGGCTCATGTCGGACATGGTCATAAATTTCCGGACGAGGATGATGTCTCCTCGGCTTCTGTGGATTTGTTATTTGGCGGCACCTTGAGTTCGTACGTGCACCTTCCATGTTCATCGATAAGCATGATGTACTCGTCGGGGTACCTGGAGAGATCC
>CAZGFN010000088.1:3023-4325 GCA_964524945.1 uncultured Isosphaeraceae bacterium | reverse complement strand
CGCTCGTTTTAAATCACCCTCCTCGGTCTCCTCGGTGAATTCGATCTCAAATGGGAGTATTGGCGGCACCTCGAGTTCGTACGTACGCCTTCCATGTTCATCGATAAGCATGATGTACTCGTCGGGGTACCTGGAGAGATCCTTGTCATCTTCGTTGGATTTGAGTTCGAGTTTCCATTTGTATTCGTCCTCGCGGGCGCCCTCGCGGGCGGCCTCGCGGGAAAGCACCCATAGCACGTCGTCATGTTCGATTTTCCACGTGTCGTCATGGCCATCCACAGTTTCCCACGGGCTATCGGGGGATCGGGGAGCCTTTGCGGAACCGGTTGGGTCACCCTCTCGATACTCGTCGTCAGAGGGTGGTGGATTGAAGATGCAAACAGTGCCACCCTCGCTCCATGTGCCGCCTTGGTCGACTCCCTGCCCTTCTTCGCGTTTCCCCTTCGCTTCGTCCTTGGCTCGACTGATGTCTTTTTCGTCTTGTTGCTTAGACAAGAGTGTGTAACTCTCTTTCTCATTGACACGGATAGTGAAGAAGGTGCTGGAATCGTCATCTTTGATTTTGAATGTGTATTTATTGTTATCGCCAGTTTTACCTTCTTGTTTCAGGATGAGTGTGGGCAGGCCATCAGAGGAAGCTTTCCAGTTGTCTGAACCAGAATCTGTCCAACTGTAATCAGGCGACGTGTCTGCAACGTTATGAGGGGTGATGGAGACTGCTGTTTCAGGTTCGACAGATAGCAATTCCACAACTTGACGGCGGCCTTTCCAATTCGCTCGTTTTAAATCACCCTCCTCGGTCTCCTCGGTGAATTCGATCTCAAATGGGGGTGCTGTTGATGTCTGATCTTTTGATAGCGGATCGTCTGATCGCTGAATAGCCTTCTTGCCAAAGCCGATGACTTCTTTTTCTTTTTTGTCGAATAACACAACGACGCATTCTTTCGGATTCTCTATGACCTCCTGAGTAAACACTTCAATTTCGTGATTGGAATTCTCTTGAGGAGACTCGAAAATTTTCGCCCTATCGCCGTCCAAATACACATACCAGTCCTGCGATTCCTTCTTGTCGAAATTCTCGGTCAACACCTTGATATTCCACAAGACCCCGCCCCCATCGTCGGAAAGATCGACGCTTTGAATGTCAACCGAGATGCTTAAGTCGGCGGCGCAAGTCAAGTCCGAATCCCACAGGCCCTCCTTCTTTTTGCACACTGACTCAGTTAATAATTTGCACTCATTGATGTCAAGCAAGCAGGCACCTAGGGGGGGGCTGACTGATTCATTCGACTTTTCTTTCTT
>CAZGFN010000088.1:0-2923 GCA_964524945.1 uncultured Isosphaeraceae bacterium | reverse complement strand
GTCACCGGTTGCATCGGGGATACCGCCCCCAGCCGCCGACTCTGAGTCGATTTCCGCGCCGGCACCTGTATCGGATTTGCCTGATGCTTCTGACTTTTCTTTCTTGTCACCGGTTGCATCGGGGATACCGCCCCCAGCCGCCGACTCTGAGTCGATTTCCTCGCTGGCATCTGTACCGGATTTGTCTGGTGCTTCTTGCTTTTCTTTCTGGCCATCGGTTGCAGCGGGGATACCGCTACCGCCACTCGTGATCAGTAACGCCACCACCAATATGACGACCAAGGCAATCGAAACACCTGCAAGAATCCAAGGGAGCGGACTTTGTCTCGTCGGTGTTTCAACGCGATGACTCCAGTCAGTATCCATGCGATTGTGAGCGGGAGAAACATTCTCTTCGATAAGTTCGATGGGGCCGGTGGCCACAGGTTGCTGTTGGAGTGTTGGCTTGCCCTGTGTCTGGCTTACCGTTCTGGGGACCTGCGGAGAATCCGCCGCCCGTTTGCGGGGGTCTACCAGCTTCTTGCGAGGGTCCGCAAGACCGGCTCGCGGGGAATTGAAAGCAGGAAGTCCTGTCCCTTCCCGGGCTGCCTGCGTGAAGGCGTCTTCTGGACAGGCCGGCATGGATGCCACGGCAAGTGCCAACATTCCAGGGTGCGCCAATGCGGTACGCGCAGTCTCGGTGCCTGCAATAGCGATCTGTATGGCACACTCGGCATCACTAGGCAACTTCTGTACCAGTGTTGTGAACGTGGCGGTCCAGCGATCAGCGGGATCCAACAACGCGATCGCTTCAGCGAAGAGCGGGAGCGGTGGTATGCCATTTGGTAGCACTAGAACCAGGGGTTTGCGACCCTCGCTCTGAAGGTGCCGTAACACGTGCCCGGCGTGTCCAGCATCGCCGGTTACTTCTTTCCATGTGTTGCATACTGAAGGGGTGATATTGGAATCCGGCAAAATCGGTGCGGCGCCGAGAACGACGGGATCACGATCCCACTGATGACAGAAGAGATCGTCTTGTTGCAGCAACCACCCGGGGCCAGAACCGGGGCACTCATTTGGATCCAGCAGAAGATGATGTGCAATACGGTTTGCGCGACCGGTGTAGTCCAAGCCGCATGGCGATATTCGGCTGAGGACATGTCTGCGCGATCCACTGACCCGCAACAGCACATGTCGGAAAATCACAGGTTTTTCAGCGACGCCTGTTTTAATGTTGTAGCTGGAGAGCGACTCAAGCCGTGTCTTCCACATGCCGCCCAGCCCTTGTGACATTGCGACGGTCGTGAATCCACGAGCGTTGGCATCTATGCCGCGTGGCGCTGATGTGTGAATCAGTTCCATTGGCATGACGCACTAGCCTCCAACTTGCGCATGTTGCATCGCGTCGAGTATGTCCGAAATCGCATACACCAAGGGTATGGTTACCCATTGCGGTTGGATGTTTGAAGGGCGAACGCCGTAGAATCGAGTGTCGTCTTGCTCAACAAGTTCCGGACTGCACCCTGTTGCAGAGACGGGTAGGTACACGACATTCTTGCAAAAACTTTGGGCAGCACCCACGATTTCCGGGCAATGTCTATCCAAGAACTGCTCACACTGATCTGATGTCGATTTCACTCGTTCTTCGTCCAGCGCGATAACCCCTCCGTCAATCTCCACGAAGGGCTCAGTTGTCAAATCAACATCTGGAAGGTTGTGAATCCACACGTCGGCTTTGGCAAGAATAAACACGAGCGGCCGATCATGTAGTTGCTTGGGGGATATGCCGAGGTGTTTCCGAATGCGTGCGGCGGCCTCCGACAACACTGTTTCTTGTCGCACGGCCGTGCCAGCGCCGCCCGGTCGGACACCATGTTGAACTTGAGGGTCGTCACCTGTGCAGAGTCCACGCAGTCGGGGATCTTGAGTTGGGTCGAACACGAAGAGAATGGCAGCAGACTGTACGAGATGCTCCGTCACAGGAGTTCGGATCGCGTCGGCTGCGGGCAGAAAATGCTCGCCAGCATTATCGTAGAGAACCAACATCCTTCCAGTGCTGGAATCCTCTTGTTTGGCGTTGTTGATCGTGAAGAGAAACGGACGTGGTAGATGTAACTCATGCAAACCCATTCGGACAGCACGGTACAACTCGCCACCATCAAGTTCCGTCTTCTGAATAGACACCGGCTGGTCTGGATCTTCAGCCAGAAACATTGTCTGCTCATAATTGTGCACAACCTGATTAAGACTCGGGTCGGCATCGGTGAAGTGCAGCCCCAGACGGGGCAACACCTTCCGCATGACCCATGTCATGGATCCCAGTAGGAAGGACTTCCCGCAGCCTGGAGCACCCACTATTGACAGGAAGGTGGGGATCAAATCCAGCGAAGCCCGCGGAATCTCAAGGTGGCACCGCGGACAGGCCAGTTGATGGCAGACCATGCCAGCAGGATCGACTGCTAGGCACTTCGTGGAAAATCGGCTGGGAAGGAACCGCATTTGCGCTTCAGGCCCTGCCACTGGATCACCCAAGAGCGACTCGTGCTTAGATATATACACACAGTCTGCAGGCTCAAACTCATGCCAGCAATTAGGGCACTTGATGCTGGGCAGATACCGCGAGGCTGGCGGCGACTCGGAGGTTTGTGTTGGTTTCGGCATCTTCTCAACTCCCACGCACGGTTCATGAGCGTATATGACGCCCAGTTGGCCCCGAGAGTTGTGCCGCAGCGAACCCTAGAATGCCAAATTCCACCCTAAAGCCCCAAATCCCAAAGCCGTTCAGAGCCACTGGCCAGTGCCAGTCCAGTATAGAGCGATTTGCTGAGGGGCGAAAGTGGCGTATTGGCCGAGTAAATCGTGATTGGTCCCATGTGAGGCCACGTGGTGCCGTGCTGGAAATTGTTCCAAGGATCTACTCGCACAACCCCCAGCCGCTGAGTAC
>CAZGFN010000087.1:0-6352 GCA_964524945.1 uncultured Isosphaeraceae bacterium | reverse complement strand
TGGCATCGTGACGCAGGCGGCGTTGACAGGACACCTTGTGTTCTCGACGCTTCACACCAATGACGCGCCAAGTGCCGTGACGCGTCTGGTGAATTTGGGCGTCGAGCCATATCTCGTGGCGGCGACTCTGCGTGGTGTACTGGCGCAGCGCCTTGTTCGAAAGATCTGTTCGCACTGCAAGGCTCCAGCGGAGCCAGATGAGCGGACAGCCGCCGCGATCAAAGCGGCCGGCGGGGATCCCGGAAAGTCGTGGCGTGGCGCAGGATGCGGTCGCTGCAGAGGTACGGGGTACGCCGGCCGCATCGGGGTGTTTGAATTGCTCGTTCCGGATGCGTCCCTGCTCGAGGCCATTGCTTCGGGTGAACCACTGCAATCACTTCGCACACGTTTGACAGAGGGTGGGTTCCATACCCTACGTGATGACGGAATGGAGAAGGTTGAGGCTGGGCTTACGACGCCCGAAGAAGTCCTCTACGCCGCAAGTCAATGACAGCAACTACCACAGCCAAACACACATTCTCGTATCGTGCCCGTGGGCACGACGGCGAGATCTTCACCGGCACGCTCGCGGGCAGTTCGCCCGATGAAATTGCTGCGATGCTGCGTGGTGATGGCTTGCTTGTCACGGCCGTACGAACAGCCGGTAGTGCGCTGCCGGACTTTGACGCCGAGGAAATTCGGCGTGGCCAAGCGGCTCGACATATTCGCCGTGAGGATGTTGCTGTGTTTTGTCAACAACTTGGTGTCATGCTCGACACCGGTGTGCCGCTACCCGAAGCCTTGGAGTCGTGCCGTCTTCAGGGTCGTCGGAAGGAGTTTGCCGAACTCGTTGGCGAAATCCATACTGACGTGTGTGGCGGCACACCGTTGTCGAGCAGTCTGGCACGCTGGCCCAAGATCTTCACGCCCATCATTGTCAGTTTGGTGCGGGCTTCCGAAGCAAGTGGCACGATGGCTCTGATGCTCGGGCGGCTTGGTGAGTATCTGGTGCGTGAGGAGAAGACTCGCAAGCAGGTGCGTGGTGCGGCGACTTATCCGGCCATTATGTTTGGTAGCGCGATCCTTATTACAGCCTTCATGCTCGTGGCGATTTTGCCGCGATTTGCGAGCATCTACGAGCAGCGGGGGGCTGATCTGCCGGGCGCCACTCGCTTCATGATGGGTATTGGCGATGCGTTGCGATATGGCTGGATGTACTGGATCCCCAGTGTTGTGGCGGTGCTGATTGGATTTGCGATGTGGAAGCGGACCGACTCGGGCAAACGAGTGCTGGACTGGATCAAGTTGTCGACACCGATCATCGGTCGGTTGACGGTGACGGTTTATCTCGCCCGCGCTTCGCGGACTATGAGCACGCTGCTTGCTGGTGGTGTTGGTCTAATCGACGTCATTCGCATTTGTAGGGGTGTGACCAACAATGTTGTTTTCGATCGATTGTGGGAGGACATGGAGCACCGTGTCCGCGATGGTCGCGAAATGACCGGGGCTGCTATTGACTGCCGCTGGGTTCCTCCGAGTATCGGATCCATGATGTCATCTGGTGAACGAAGCGCCAAACTTCCCGAGGTCATGGAGAAGATCGCCGCGCAGTGTGATGACGATCTTGAGACGGGCATCAAGAAGGCCACCTCGATGATCGAGCCGATCTTGATTGTCGGTATGGGCATCCTCGTGGGTGCTGTTGCGATGTCGCTCCTGCTGCCGATCTTCAAGATGAGCAGTGTCGTAGCTGGCTAAGGGGTCATCAGCCAAAGGCTACCGGTCGCCTCATCTTCTTTTTGGCTGACACCAAGTTGTCAAAACACAACTCTCGTATGTAGTTGTGTCACAATCACGCGCCAAAGAGGCGGCCCACTACGATGTTGATGTGTATGAAGTTAGGGTGACGGGCGGTCGTTCTTGGCGGGCTGCGTCGATGGCCTGCCGGATGTCTACGGCGGTGGTAGCGTTGCGGATCTGGTCTTTGAACTGCCAAACGCCATGCATGCCCTTGGCATAGCGGCTGATCCCATTGCGAAGCCGGTGCAGGGCGGCGCGTTCATCGTCGTATTTTAGGATGAGGTCGAGGTGCCGCTCAATGATGGCAAGCCACTGATCGCGGCTGGGATCTGGCTGATCGATGCCGTCACGCAATTTCGCCTGAATCTGGCCGAAGATCCAGGGCTTGCCAAGCGCACCACGGCCCACCATCACACCCTGGCAGCCAGTGCGTTCGATCATATCTGTGGCATCCTGTGCGCAGCGGATGTCACCGTTGCCGATGATAGGAATCGCATCAACTGCAGCAACCACTTGGGCAATTCCATCGTGACGGACGTGCCCCTTGAAGAATTGCTCGGTCGTTCGCCCATGCACTGTGATCGCTGCGATGCCAACCTGTTCGAGTTGTTGGGCGAGCGTCGGACCGACGATGCGATCGTCGTCCCAACCAAGCCGGATCTTCGCTGTGACTGGAACGCCCGTAGTTGGAGTGACGGTCTCTACCATGCGCGCTGCAAGGCGCACCGTGTTGTCAACGTCGCACAACAACAACGACCCGCCGTGTTTCTTAGCGACCTTATCGACCGGGCAGCCCATATTGATGTCCACGATCACTGCGCCGTGATCGACCGCCCACATCGCAGCTTCCGGAAGCGGATCGGCGCTATTTCCATAGACCTGCATACACAGAGGCGAATCTTCTTCGCACGTCGCTGCAAGCTTCATCGCCTTGGGCGCTTCTCGAAGAATGCTGTGCACATTGAGGAGGTCCGTGCTGGCTAGGCCCACGCCGCCAAGTTCACGGCACAAGAGACGGAAGGGCAGATCGCAATGCCCCGCCATGGGCGCCAGCAACGCATTGGAGTTGAGATGGACTGAGCCGACCTGCAGCATTTTTCAATCGTAGGTGGTTTAGCAGAGTGACCGTGACTTTTTGGGAAGTCAGTTCGTACGCATCGTCGAATCAGCTACACGAGTGCCGCGTGCCGTTGCCTTGATCGGGCCGCCGCGATGAGCCGGCGGACAAAGAGTGGGTGTCCACCTGCATCGAGTGAGATGCAGTCGTCGGCGCTTGCATATGAGCCTTCGGGATAGAAGATGCCGCAGTTGGCGTTGATCTCGAGGACGTTGGGCACCCCGTCTTGGTCGATCCGCACATCAATGCGTGCATAGCCAGCGGCGTTCATTTCAACAAACAGATCCGACGCGTGTTGCTTGAGCAAGCCATTGAGTCTGGTGTTGGTCACACGTGCCGTGCTGAGGCCTTCATAGGTGACCCACTTGAGGTCCTCGGTCTTGAAAGCCTCGCCTTTGGGGAACACGTACTTCACAGGTGGGTAGGCGATAGGCCGTTCGGGATCACGTGGGTTTTCTGCCACCAGCACGGTGCACTCATCGCCTACGATGTACTCCTCGATGAGCGCAGCCCCGTGGCGGCGAATGAACTTATTTGCTTGAATCTTCAGGCCGTTCTTTGAGATGACTTTCGATCGCTTGCTGATGTCGATGCTGGCATAGCTGTTGTGGTGCTTGACGAAGAGCGGGAAACGGAGGTTGCGTGCCGCTTTGCGGACGTCCGTTTGTGTTCGGACGATCATGCCCCGCGGCGTCGCGATACCGAGGCGTTTGCAGGCTGTCTTGATCTGTCGCCGGGTCGGCTCGAAGCACTTGCTCGTCGCGCCGGTGAACGGCACACCCGCACGCTCAAGTTCGCGAATGACCTCGACGCCAGGGATGTCGTGCTGCTCGGCCCCGCCATCGCAGAGATTGAAGAACACGTCGATCGGGCGGCCATTTACACCTTCGCGAATCAGTTTACGGACCTCGCGTGGCGCTTCTACCTTTTCACCGAGCATCACCGCATGCCAGTCGGCCGCTGGTAAGTGCGGGCGTGGGTCGCACGGCCAGTCGTAACTAGGCAGTTCGGGGTCGTCGAGATCTTGATTCGTCAGTAGGCAGACAAGCACACGATTACGGTACCACATTGAAACGCGTGATTGCTTCGCATAGGTGCCACGCAGCGATTGGCAACAGACCGTTCGTTTGAACTCAGACTGAGCGTTGGGTATTTCCCTTGGTCGGTCATACCGAGAATCAGTGGTGCAATACTCGAGACCAACCCTAAAAGAAACAGGGCCGCAGTCTGAAGACTGCGGCCCTGAGTAGGGAGTAGGTCAAGGAGTATGTGGAGCGAATCAGCGTCGGCGGCGACGAGCGAAGCCCGCGAGGCCGAGGAGGGCCAGGGCTGCTGGAGCCGGAATAGCTGCGCCCTCGATGTAGATTGCATCAATGTAGAGCGCTTCTGAGCCGGAGTTACTGGCAAATGAGATCTCAAGCGCGCCGCCGGAAACTGCGCCGGACACGAGGAACCAGTAGCCAGACGCCTCTTCCATCGCGAGGCCGCCATCTCCTGTGTTGCCGATGCTGTACAGTTCAACGCCGCCCATGGTGACGGTGACCCAATCCGTATCTTCGTAGCCGGTGTCGGCAAGGAAGAACGCCATCGTCACAAAGTCGGCCGTGTCAAAGACCGCGGAGGTAAGAGTCATGACACCATCGGTGTCGGACATTTGGTAGGCCTGGGCACCTTCATAGAAGCCGCCGGTGCCGCCGGTGTAATCTGTGACGCCCACATAGTCGCCGTCGGTCAGACCAACGCCAGGGGGATCGAAGGGGATGTAGGCCGCGTCCATGCCGTCGATATCAACCCAAGCTTCGCCGGCGTTGTTGACAAGGTCATGCGCGACATCGGCATCGCCAGTGTCAAAGTACTTGCCCCCAAGGGCGTCAGGGTTTTCGAAGCCTTGGCTGTACAACACATCGCCCATTGCGATGGTGCTCATGCCAAAAACTGCAGTTGCGGTAAGAATCATTGTCGCTTGCATAGAACCTTCTCCTTGAGGTTGTGCTCTTGGGGTTCCACGCCCAAGAGCCACACTTTCTCTACTCTCACTATCGGGCTCAGCCCTCTCTCCGGGGACCTTCGCCGATACGCTCACCTGCAATGTACTAGGGGCAAAGGCCATCACAACAGGAATACTCATCATTTCATGACTCAAAGCAGATTTTTTTTTGGATTTGCCAGCAGTGGGATGTGACTAAACGGAGTCATATTTGAGCAGTATCTGTCGATTCCCAGCCGAGGAAACTGGCTTGGAGAATTGGGGACATCCACCCATCAGTGGGCCTTGAGCGGCTTTCTTGGGGCAATATCGCTGGTCTAGGCATGTTGATGGGTGGGTGTCCAGCAATTCCCGGTAGGGGCGGTCGCTCCAATGGCCTTGGGGTCCATCTCGGCCAATCTGGCAGGCTTGAGTGTCTACCGACGCCCTTCGGCGGGCGAAAAAGGGGGTTTTTCGTACTGGGGGGTTTGCGTTTCGGCACGCGGCTTGCGACTACACACTGCCCACCACCAGATGTGCTGGCGGCTGGGGCAGGGGATTGCGGCCCAAAGCCGCTCACCCAGGAAGGAATCACACTATGAGCAAGATTATTGGAATCGACCTCGGGACCACCAACTCATGCGTCGCCGTGATGGAAGGCGATCAGCCCAAGGTCCTCATTAACTCGTCAGGTAACCGCACCACGCCAAGCGTGATCGGTTTCACCGATAAGGGCGACCGCCTCGTTGGCGAGCCAGCCCGTCACCAACAGGTGACCAATCCCAAAAATACTGTCTTCTCCATCAAGCGTTTCATGGGCCGTCGTCATGACGAAGTCCAGAGCGAAGAGAAGCTTGTCCCATACGAAGTCACCGGCGGCGCCGATGAACTCGTCAAGGTCAAGGCCGGAACCGATGGCAAAGAATACACGCCACCAGAAATCTCCGCCATGCTGCTTCGCGAACTCAAGCGAATTGCTGAAGACTATCTCGGTGAGAAGGTCGATAGCGCGGTCATTACCGTCCCGGCCTACTTCAATGACGCGCAGCGTCAGGCCACCAAGGATGCTGGTGAAATCGCTGGCCTGAAGGTCGAGCGGATCATTAACGAGCCGACCGCGGCAGCGCTAGCCTACGGTCTCGAAAAGAATGCCAACACCAAAATCGCGGTCTTCGACCTTGGCGGCGGCACGTTCGACGTCTCGGTGCTCGACATCGGCGACGGCGTCTTCGAGGTACTCAGCACCAATGGTGATGGCCACCTCGGTGGTGACGACTTTGACCAGGTGCTCATCGACTATCTCGCGGACGAGTTCCGCAAGACCGAGGGCATCGACATCCGCACCGACGCAATGGCCCTGCAGCGACTCAAAGAAGCCGCCGAGAAGGCCAAATGTGAACTTTCGCAGCAACTCGAGACATCGGTGAACCTGCCCTTCATCAAGGCTGACCAAAACGGCCCGAAGCACCTGCAGATCACCCTGACGCGAG
>CAZGFN010000086.1:0-6417 GCA_964524945.1 uncultured Isosphaeraceae bacterium | reverse complement strand
CGTCGGACTTGGTACGAAGCAGTGGCTGCGTCGTTCGCACGACTGTTGGACCAGCCTCTGTTCGCCCCTCTGGCGAATCACCAGATCAAATCTAGCTCAGTGCCCGCCGCACACGAATCAATACCAGCAAAAGTGTACTGCACGTGGCGTGCCATTAGCCCCCACGTCGTCATGCTCTAGGTATTGCAAGCCCTCAGGTCGGCACTACAGGCCCCGCGCCAGCCTCCACAGACAAGACCATGTACAATCTGATCGTTCCCAACACAGGCCGGGCTGTATGACTACCACCCCCGACATCCTCTTCTCATGGGTTGGCCACGCCGACCTCCTTGCCTTGGCTGCCGCCGAGCCTTCCACCAGATCGGCCGTCGAGAAGGCGACTGGGAAGAAGGTCACCACGACTACCAAAGGCACCGGCCCGCTCCACGCCATGACCACATGGAAGGAATTTCGTCAGATCTACCTGATCGGCGACTACCCCAAACCGCTCCTTAAGAAATTTGCCAAGTGGGTCGGCCCCCAAGCAGCGGCAACAGCTGTCGCAGTTGATGACCCAACCAAGTACGCAACCGTCTACGAAGCTGCAGATAGCCACCTTCAGTGCGTCCACGAGGACCAAGCGGGCGAGGCATACCACCTCTGGCTGGGGCTGACTTCGGGCACACCCGCCATGGCCGCGACACTGGTCCTCCTAGGCAAAACACGTCATCCGGCTCGGTTCATTCAGTCGCACGCCAGTAAAGCGAATGAAGCGGACATTCCATTCGACCTCACAATGGAATTTCTTCCCGAGCTTCTCCGTGGGCCCGACGCGGCGATGCAAGCCTTGGCAGAACACGGCCCAGCGGAGACGCCTGGCTTCGAGGCCATCATCGGGAACTCACGCGCGATCAAAGCCTCCGTTGGTCGGGCCAAACGAGTGGCTATTCGCGACATACCTGTTCTGATCCTGGGAGAAAGCGGCACCGGCAAAGAACTATTCGCTCATGCGATTCATTCTGCGAGTAGACGCCGCGAGAAGCCCTTCGTCGCCATCAACTGCGCCGCCATCCCTGCTGAACTGCAAGAATCTGAACTCTTTGGTCACAAGAAGGGCGCCTTTACAGGCGCATCCAATGATCGAGAGGGCGCCTTTCAGCAAGCCAGTGGCGGAACTCTATTCCTGGATGAATTTGGCGAGCTCAGCCTTCGCACCCAGGCGGCCCTCCTTCGAGCGCTGCAACCACACCATGACGATCCCCCATCACTCCGCCGGTTTCGACGCGTCGGTGCTACGCGTGAAGAGCAGGCCGACGTCAGAATCGTGGCCGCAACCAACCGCAATCTGATCGATCAGATCGCCAGTGGCGAGCTGCGGGAGGATCTTTACTACCGGGTCGCCACAGTCACTCTCAAACTGCCCCCACTTCGAGATCGCAAAACGGACACGCTGACGCTCGCGCAGGCCCTGCTCGACAAACTCAACCACCAATTCGCTGACCAAGAGCCCGGCTACAAACACAAAATCCTCTCTGGTAGTGCAAAATCATTTGTGTCAAAATACCCGTGGCCGGGAAATGTCCGCCAACTGAATAATGCTTTGGTGCAAGCCGCTGTGATGACAGATAGCCAACAAATCGGCGTCCGTGCCATTGAAGATGCGGTCGCTGAAAGCCCTTCTGCTCAATCAAGCGAGAACATCAATGATGTCACACTTGGGGATGGGTTTGATCTCAAAACCCATCTTGACGACATCCAAAAGCGGATTCTTCTGCAAGCACGAGTCGAATCGGGAGGCACCAAGACTCACGCCGCCGAACTGCTCGGGCTCGCGGGATACCAGACCCTAGACGGAATGCTCAAACGATTGGGCATCAAGTGGAAGCCCCGCCTGTGAAACCAAACACACATCATCCTGCAAATACCCCCCTGCCCCATCACACTTTGGCACACTTCTTGCAAATACCACAAGCATGGACTGCACCCCCGCACCAACTACCACGTCGATCCACCACGCACTCGGGAGCGATGACCTCATGACATCGCAGAACTTCGAGTTCATTCGCCCCGACTGGGAGGCGCTGGCGACCCTCGGCGGCTTTGCCGAAAGGTACGTCCACACCGATCCCAGCAGCGCCTTGGTCAAACTTCGCAGTTTCGGCGAGGTGCTCGTCGACTACCTCTACGACCACCATCGCCTCGCCCCGCCGCCACAAAGCGGCCAATTCGAGCAACTGACGGACGCGATGTTTGAATCTGCGGTGCCGCGAGCGGTCCGCGACAAACTGCACTGCCTTCGCAAGCAAGGCAACCGCGCAGCACATGGCCACGCCATGCAAGCAGCGACATCGACGTGGATGCTGAAGGAGGCCTTCGAACTTTCCAAATGGTTATTTGTTCGCTACGGCAATGGCAACATCACAGACCTCGCCGCACTTGAGATGCCGCCGCGTCCTGACGCTGACGCACTGGCATCGATGCAGCATGCATCCACAACACTTCGCCACGAAATCACAAGACAGGAATCCGCACTCGCTCAGCTGCTCCAACAACTCGAAGACGCCCGCGAAGAAACGAGTGTTACACAGGCCACTGCTGCTGAACTTGAGCATGCCCTTTCGCAGAGTCAAGAAGTCGTTAACACGCTCGAATTCAGTGAAGCAGAAACTCGCCGCAGGCTCATCGATGTCCAACTTGCAGAAACTGGCTGGGACATCGCCGCCAATGGCGCCCAAACAAACGAAGTGACCCAAGAAGAGGAAGTACCCGATCAGCCAACCGATTCTGGCTTGGGCTATGCCGATTACGTCCTGTGGGCCGATGATGGCCGACCACTGGCCGTCATCGAAGCAAAGAAGACTGCGGTCAATCCACAACTCGGGCAAGAGCAGGCCAAGCTCTACGCAGACGGACTCGAAAATAAGACCGGACACCGCCCGGTCATCTTCTATACCAATGGCTATGACATCTGGATGTGGAATGACCACCACACTGTCCAGGAACCACCTCGAGAGCTCTATGGCTTTTATTCCAAGGACAGCTTGGAATATCTCATTCATCAGCGGGTTGCCCGCAAGCCCGTCACAGCGATCACTCCCAAGCCAGAGATTGCGGGCCGCCTGTATCAGATCGAAGCCATCAAACGCATCACGGAACGCTTCGCTGCCAAGCATCGCAGTGCCCTGTGTGTGCAGGCCACCGGTACTGGCAAGACACGTGTTGCCGTTTCGCTCTGCGAAGCCATGATCCAAGCCAACTGGGCCAGGCGAATCCTTTTCCTCTGCGATCGTCGCGAGCTCCGCAAGCAGGCCAACGGTGTCTTCAAGGAATTCCTGAGCCAAGAACCTCGAGTCAACGTCAACCGAAGCACCTACAAGCAGCGTGAACACAGCATCTACATGGCGACCTATCCGGCGATGCGCAAGATCTTTGAAAGTTTCGATGTGGGCTTCTTCGATTTGATCATTGCGGACGAATCACATCGAAGCATCTTCAACCGCTACAAGGAAATCTTTCAGTACTTCGATGCTCGCAAAGTCGGCCTGACCGCCACCCCAGTGAAGTTCATACATCGAAACACGTACAGCTTTTTCGGATGTGACGATCGAGACCCGACGTCCTACTTCAGCTATGAGGATGCGGTCAATAACAATCCGCCTTATCTGGTCCCCTTCCAGGCCAAGTCGATCTCCTTTGAGTTCACCCGCGAGGGCATCTCCTATGCGGACATGACCGAGGAGCAGCGAACCCAGCTCGAGGAGCAGGAATCCGTACCGGAGGACATCGAGTATTCCCAGACCAACGTCGACAAGCAGATTTTCAACAAGGACACCAACCGCCGGATTCTCCGCAACCTTATGGAGAACGGGATCTGCATCAAGGACGGTACGCAACTGGGCAAGTCCATCATCTTTGCCCGCAACCACAACCACGCTGTTTTGCTGCACAACATATTCAATGAGCTCTATCCCCAGTTCGGTGGCAAGATGTGCCGGGTCATCGACACCTATGATCCGCGTGCCGAAGATCTCATCGACCAGTTCAAGAATCCAGACGATCCACTGACCATCGCCATCTCGGTTGACATGCTGGACACCGGCATCGATGTCCCGGAGGTCGTCAATCTGGTCTTTGCCAAGGCGATCTTCTCCATCGTCAAGTTCTGGCAGATGATCGGCCGCGGCACGCGACTGTGTCCCGACTTGCTGGGACTTGGGCAGGACAAAACCCACTTCATGATCTTCGATCACTGGAAGAACTTCGATTACTTCGATCTGAAGCAACAGGAAGCCGACAACCCGCCAGCCAAATCGCTGCTTCAGAAACTCTTTGAGGCACGAGTGGAGCTGGCCCAGACGGCGCTCAACAAACCCGACCTAGACAGCTTCAAGCTGGCCATCGACCTACTGCACCAGGATGTCATCGACCTTCCGGACAAGACCATTGCCGTGCGGGATCTGTGGCGTGAGGTCCAGACTGCCCGCCAACGGGAGACCTTGGAGCAGTTCGCACCGCAAACTGTAACCATGCTTCAGGGGGACATCGCCCCGCTGATGAAGTGGCGAAATCCTGAGGGACACCAACCTGCATACAGCTTTGATCACCTGATTGCGATGATCCAGAACAACGTCCTCACTGGCGGCAGTCGCCTGGCCGATCATCGCGACACGATGCTGAACCAGATTGCTCAACTGCAGATGAGTCTGAGCCAGGTCAAGGCCAAGGCCGAGACCATTGCCAGCGTCAAGTCACCTGAGTTCTGGGATTCTCCTACGGTTTCAGATCTCGAAGAAGTCCGAACACAGCTTCGCGGCATCATGCGGTTCCGCATCATTGACCGCCCTGATGCGATCCCGCCCAAGGTCATTGATGTCACCGAAGAAGAGAGTCTCATCGAACATCGCGACGTCAGTCCGCGACTCGATGGTCTCCAGGAAGCGGCCTATCGCCAGCGAGTGGACAAGGCGTTGCATGCCATCATGGATGACAGCCCGGCGTTGCAGGCGATCCGTCGTGGTGAACGCATCACCGAGGAAGATCTGCAATCGATCAGCAGTTTGGTTCTGGCACAGGATGCCGACTTGAGCCTTGAGGATCTGAAGGACTATTACCCCCAGGCCACACGGCTGGACCTGGTGATTCGCAGCATCGTGGGGCTCGACTCGCAAGCCGTTGAGCAACACTTCAAGGAATTCGTTCAGAGGCACGCGGGCATCACCGCGACTCAAACTACCTTTCTCCGTCTGCTGCAGAATCACATCGCCAAGTACGGCACGATCAAGATCGAGCAGTTGTACGACGCGCCCTTTACGACACTCGATGCCGACGGGCTCGACGGGGTCTTCCCAATTGAAGATCAGGTCGATGAACTGCTGGCCATCATCCAAGCCTTTGATATCACTTCTGGACCAGACAAGGACCGCACTGACTCATGACCACTCGCTCTGAACTACGTAATGACATCGATCGCCTCTGGGACAAGTTCTGGGAAGGCGGCATCTCCAACCCACTGACGGTTATCGAGCAGATCACCTACCTCATGTTCATTCGGCTCATGGATATGAATGAGATGCGTCAGGAGAAGATGGCCGCTCGAACCGGCAAAGAAGTCAAGAGTCATTTCAATGGCCCGGATGACCCTCGCCGCTGGTCGAACCTGCTGAATGTGGGTTCCGAGGAAAGTCTCAAGACGCTCCGAGATGACGTGTTTCCACATTTCAAGAAACTGGCCGGATCTGAATCGACCTTCGGCCAGTTCATGACCGACGCCACCTTGATGATCAACAAGCCCGAGCTGCTCCGAACGGCGATGCGGCTCATCAACGATTTGCCGCTGGAACAAGGCGATCTGAAGGGCGACATCTACGAATACATGCTGAGCAAGCTCAGCACGGCAGGCGTCGCCGGTCAGTTCCGAACACCTCGCCACATCATCCGGATGATGGTCGAGATGGTTGAGCCCACGCTTGAGGAACGCGTCGCCGACCCGGCTGCCGGCACCGCTGGCTTCCTCTGCTCGGTGGTTGACTATCTCAATGAGAAGCACAGCACACCCGACGGCACGATCGAGCACATCGATGAGGAAGATGGCAGCAAGAGCTACAGCTACCTGGGCGATGAGATTGATGCCCAACAGCGTGAGCACATGCGGACCGACATGTTCGGCGGCATGGACTTCGATGTCTCTATGCTGCAGATCGCCGCCATGAACCTGATGCTGCACGGGATCGACAACCCGCAGCTGCACTTCATGGACACGCTCTCGAGCCGATTCCCGGATCAGCTCCCAGATCTCGCAAGCGATGCCTTCGATGTCATCCTGGCCAATCCCCCCTTCAAGGGCGCCATCGACATCGACCTGGTACATCGCTCACTCTCAAGTAAGCTCAAGACCAAGAAGACAGAACTGCTCTTCCCCCTCTTGATGCTTCGCATGCT
>CAZGFN010000085.1:0-6722 GCA_964524945.1 uncultured Isosphaeraceae bacterium | reverse complement strand
GAAGGCGATGCCATCCCCGCACCTGCAGCGATTGCCCTCTTGGGCCTAGCTGGTCTTGGTGCTCGGAGGCGCCGCTCCTGAACTCTCCCCTTCCGTCACACGCTGAATTCCTCAGCCTGAGACTCGAATCATTCTGATTCATCCCAGCCCCCCGCCATTGGCGGGGGGCTGTCTTTTCGCCTCGCGGCGGCCTCAAGACCTACGGGACGCTCGATCCGGTGGTGGCCACAGTGAGCCCCTCAGGTGAGCCCCCCAAACACCCCCCCGCCCCTTTTCATGAAAGGTGGCTTCCGCTACACTGTCCGACTCGAAATTCAACGCCGTACACCACTTGGCGTTGCGAAGGTCTGGCCAGACCACGCAGCACACCGCCCGGTGGGAGGCAGGAGGACCTGATGGCCAAAAAGATTGAAAAGCAATTCAAGATCGTAGCGCCCGGAGGGAAAGCAACCCCCGCCCCACCACTTGGCCCTGCGCTTGGTGCCAATGGCATCAATCCAGGCCAGTTCATTCAAAGCTTCAACGAACGAACCAAGGAACTCAACGGAAAGGCAGTCACCTGCCTGATCACCGTGTACCAAGATCGATCGTTTGAGTTTGAACTCAAGAGTTCGCCCGCCTCGGCCCTGCTCAAAGACGCCGCGGGACTTGAGAAGGGTGCTGGCACACCCCAAGACCCAATTGGCTCGGTCACGATCGACCAAGTTCGGGACATCGCACAAGAGAAACTCGAAGACCTCAACGCCGCGACCGTCGAATCCGCCATGCGGATGATCGAAGGCACCGCCCGATCAATGGGCATCACCGTGGAAGGAGGCTCCAAGTGAGCGAAGAGACAACCCCCACGACCCCCGATGTCGAAGAACCCAAGGCCGAAACCGCCGAAGTCGAACAAGTCGCCGCGCCAGCCTCAGAAGACTCAACGGCATGGAAGGCTCGCCTTCGTCGACGCCGTCGACGTACTCGCTCGGGACGAAACGCCGAGAATCGCAAGATCGCTGAGAAGAACATCGGGCAACACACCATGGCCACGGCCGTTGGTGTGCTCAAGCAGTTCAAGGTCACACGCTTCGACCAAGCAATCGAGTGTGCGATCCACCTTGGAATCGATCCGCGTCAGGCCGATCAACAACTCCGCGGCGCCCTGACCATGCCAAACGGTACGGGCAAGTCTGCTCGGGTCATTTGCTTCTGCGGTGACGACAAGATCGACGACGCCAAGGCTGCCGGTGCCGTCGAAGCTGGTAACGATGAACTTGGCAAGAAGATCAAGGACGGCTGGTTTGACTTCGATGTCGCCGTCGCATCCCCCGACATGATGCGGGTCGTCGGACAGCTGGGCAAAGTGCTCGGCCCCAAAGGCCTGATGCCCTCACCCAAGGCTGGCACCGTCACACCAGATCCAATCACAGCGGTCAAGGAATTTGCCGCTGGCAAAAGCGAATACCGCAACGACGACGGTGGCAACATCCACGCCATCATCGGCCGCATGAGTTTCTCGGAGTCTGACATTCTGGAGAACCTTGAGTTCTTCGTGACGACCATCGAGAATCTGCGTCCGGCGTCGGTCAAAGGTCATTACATGAAGAAGTGCGTCATCTCTGGAACGATGACCCCAGGTGTGGAGATCGCCGTCTCATGAGTAAACCAATCAAAAATATGATGATCGCCGACTATAAGCGGCGATTCGACAACGTCTCAGACGCACTGCTCGTAGATATTCGTGGCATCGAATCCAACGACAACAACGAACTTCGCCAAGGGCTGCACGCCCAAGGCATTCGCATCACCGTTGTTCGTAACACGCTGGCGCGTGACGCATTCAAGGACTCGCCGCTCGACGCACTGCTGCCAGGCCTCGACGGCCCGTCAGCCATGTGCTACGGCGGAGATTCTGTCGTCAACGTCGCCCGTGCCTTGATCACTTGGGCCAAGAAGGTCAACAATCTGGACCTCAAGGGTGCCTGCCTCGATGGTGAGTACTTCGAAGGCCCCAAAGGCGTCAAACGCCTCAGTGACTTCCCCACACGCGAAGAAGGACAAGCCAAAGCCGTCCAAATTGTGCTCACGCCCGGTGGAAACATCGTCGGTGCCGGCAAAGGACCCGGTGGTGCCATTATGGGCATCATCAAGGAAATCGAAGAACGACTTGAAAAGGGACAGGAGATCGCCAAGGTCGGCTGACCCCCTTTCACGTATCCAGTACTTATTCAACCAGCGATCGACTGGCCCTTTGGGTTAAAAGTCACACGAGTGTCTCCTCTCGATCGCGTTTCTGATCTCACGAGGAGTAGGACACATGTCCGAAGAAGCAGTTGCAACAAAAGAATTCGACGCGAAGGTCTCCAAACTCGGCGATGACATCGCTGGGCTGACGCTCAAAGAAGCGGTCGACCTCGCTGACTACATGAAGGACACTTACAACATCGAGCCAGCAGCCGGCGGCGCCGTCATGGTCGCAGGTGGTGGTGGTGATGACGATGGTGCCGCCGCAGAGCAGACCGAGTTCGACGTCATTCTCGAAGCGGCAGGCGACAAGAAGATTGCCGTCATCAAGGCCGTTCGCGAAGCCACAGGCCTTGGCCTCAAAGAAGCCAAGGGTCTCGTCGATGCCGCCCCCAAGGCCGTCAAGGAGAAGATCTCCGAGGACGAAGCCAATACACTCAAGGCAGCACTCGAAGAAGCTGGCGCGTCGGTCAATATCAAGTAATCGACGGCCACATTCTGATCTTTCACACCGCCGAATCGGCCAAGCCCGATTCGGCGGTGTTTCTTTGCCCACATGGAGGCAGCGACCTGCTACAACGTGCGGCCCGGAAATCACTTATTCATGGAGTTCGACATGCTGCCACTGCTACTCACACTTGCGATGACCGCCACCACGACAGCATCGGATGACTGGTACGCGGCCTCCGGGTTTCCGCAGTATCCATCGCTGACTCCCGATGGCTCCCATGTCATGTACTCCGATCGAGGCGACCTCTGGTCGATGCCCATCAAGGGTGGTCAACCGCATCGATTGACCACACACCCAGCGGAAGAACTTCGCAGTGCCGTGTCTCCTGATGGCTCGCTTCTGGCCTTCTCATCCAACCGAGACGGGATCACCAACCTTTACGTCATGCCCATCACGCAACGCGACGGTCAACTCGTCGGAAACGGCCCCATTCGTCGCGTCACCACATCGGACCGGACACAAATCCTGTCAGGCTTCTCCCCCGACGGCGAGTCGCTCCTGCTGCACGCCTACGCCGATCCGACCATCTACCGATCGCCGATGATGTACCGCGCGCCGCTTGATGGCGGCCCAATGACTCGCATCGTCGACGCGCATGGACGCAGTCCACGCCTGAGTGCCGACGGTTCACAACTGTTGTTTACCCGCGGCAACGCGCCTTGGGAACGACCTGCCTACCGAGGCAGCGCGAATCGTGAGGCATGGTCGTACACGCCAGCAGATGGCGCCTTCACACGCCTCACCGATGCGCTGAGTAATGATGGGCAAGCCTTCGCGCGACCAGATGGTTCAATCGTGCTCTTGTCGTCCCGCGACGGGCAGAACGATGTGTGGTTGATTGATGCCCAGAGCGACTTCGAAGAAGCGCACAATCTCACCAACTTCAAGCCGGAGTCAGACGCGACTATTGGCCACGGAGCCCGCGATCTGGCTGTCTCGGACGATGGCTCCACGGCTGTCTACGGATTGTGGGATGGGCTTGAAGTTCTTGACCTCACCACTGCGGATCCACTTGCTGTGGCCATTCCAATGTCTGGTGCGCACGATTTGTCAACCCTCGATCGCAAACTCGTCTCGCTCAATAGCAAAGTCAGCGAAGTCGCGACGCACCCTTCAGGCGAAGCCGTAGCGGTGGTGGCCAGAGGTGAGGTGCTCGTGCGATCCACCACAGACGACCACCCCACTCGCCGAGTCACTCAAGACCACGCTCGACAACGGCACATCGCTTGGTCGCCCGATGGCACACGCCTCTGGTTCACCAGCGATCAGGACGGCGACGATGCCATCTGGGAAGCCACGGTGTCACTGACGCGAGATGATTTGACGCCCGAGGAAGAAGAAGAAGAAGAAGAAGAAGACACGACCAGCGACGAGGAATCCGCTGACCAAGACGACAATGATGATGCAACGGATGTCGAGTCGGACCCCTCCGAGGACGAACACAACGACGCTGACGATACAGATCACTCCGACACAGACGCAGCGGACGATGACACCTCCGAAGACAAGGCGCCCAAGAAGCCCAAGAACAAGACAGGTTCTTCGTGGGCCGGTGCACTGCGATTTGATACGCACAAAGTCATCGACGGACCCGCCGTCTCACGTCCGATGCCATCACCCGATGGGCGTCGGCTGCTCTACCAACGCAACCGAGGAGATCTGGTCCTGCGCGACCTACAGACCGGGGAGGACACAGTCATCCTGGAGAGCTGGGACGAACCCGAAGTCCGCTGGGCAAGCGACTCACAGCACATTGTCTATTCCGTTGCAGATCTGGACTTCAATAATGACATCTGGCTCATGAATGTCAATGCCCCGGACACGGCCGTCAACCTGACGCAGCATCCCGACATCGATCGCGCCCCTCGCATCAGCGACGACGGGTCACGGATTGTCTTTCTGAGTGACCGAAATCGAATCGGTGACAACTGGGAGTGGGATGTCTGGACCATTCCCCTAGATGCCTCACTTGAAGATCTCACCACCTACCAGTTGGACCAGCGCATCAAGGACGCCGCCAAGACCGCTGGCAAGAAAAAGATCCTTCCGGTGGTGGACGCCCAATCCGAAGAAGGCGACGCTGACAAAGATGACTCCACAGAACCACTTGCCTTTGAAGACCTCGATACCGCGTGGCGCCGCGCCTCACGTGTCGCAAGCCACGAGGGCGAGGAGAACAACCTTGAATTGACTGCCGGCGGCGATCACATCATCTACAGCGGCGAAGTCGATGGCAGCAAAGGATTGTGGCGAGTCGACCATCGCGGCGACAACCGCAAGAAAATTACCTCTGGCTCTGTGTCCAATGTCAAAGCCAACGCGACGGGCAAGCAATTGTCATTCGTTGCTGGAGGCGTCGCCAAGCACGCCCCCGCTGCCGGAGGAAAGGTCGAGTCGTGGCCCATCGATGCCGATGCACGCATCGAGGTCGCCAGTGAACAGGGACAGAAATTCGACGAGACGGCCAGAATCTTTGGACGAACGTTCTACCACCCCACCATGAAGGGCCTGAATTGGGATGCCCTGTCAGATCGGTACGGTTCGCTCGCGTCATCCACCCGAACCAGTCAGGCATTCAATCGCGTGGTCGACCACTTGTTCGGTGAAGTCAACGGATCGCACACTGGCATCTATGGAGGGTTTTCCCACAGTGGCCCGAAGCAGTCGATTGGCTATCTGGGCATTGAGACAACTCCCGTCGAAGACGGACACCGCGTTATTCGCGTCATCGACGATGGGCCCTCGGACGTCACCGATGGCCCGCAAATCGGCGATGTGGTCACGATGATCGACGACCGCTCTCTAGCAGGTCGAGATCTGACCGCCGCAATGGAAGGCACCGCTAACAACGAGACGCTTGTCACGGTGACTGGAACCGACGGAACGGAGCGGATGATGCTCCTCACGCCAACGAGTTGGGGCAAGTGGTCGGCCTTGATGCGAGCCGACGAAATTGAAATGCGTCGTGACGCCGTGGCGCAGGCCAGCGATGACCGCATCGGCTACCTACATATCCGCGGCATGAACATGCCAAGCGTGCACCAGTTTGAACACGACCTGTACGCAGCAGCGCATGGCAAAGATGGCCTACTCATCGATGTGCGAGATAATGGAGGTGGATTCACCACCGATATTCTGCTCGCAAGTTTGACCGCACCCACGCACGCGTTCACGATTCCCCGCGGCGCCAAGATGGACGATGTTCGGCCCGACTCCTACCCACGCGATCGCCGCTTGCTCTACGCCTACAGTCGTCCGGTTGTGGTGCTGTGCAATGAGAATTCATTCAGCAATGCCGAGATCTTCAGTCACGCCATTCAGAACACTGATCGCGGCACCCTCGTGG
This sequence comes from uncultured Isosphaeraceae bacterium, assembly GCA_964524945.1. GTDB lineage: Bacteria > Planctomycetota > Phycisphaerae > Phycisphaerales > SM1A02 > UBA12567. Next base: position 639 of record CAZGFN010000085.1, on the reverse strand, counting down.
GCGAAGAAACCTTCGGCGGAGTCATTTCAACTGGCGGCTTCACGCTGATCGACGGCACCCGAGTACGCCAACCCTTCCGCGGCTGGTATCTGCCAGATGGCACCGACATGGAAAGCCGGGGCGCCATTCCCGATGTCCGCATCCAGCGAATGCCTGGAGATGAAGCCGCCGGTGTGGACGCACAGCTCGATGCCGCCATTCGCACGCTGCTGAAAAAACTGCCCAACGAACCAATCGCCGTGCATCCGAGGCCAGCTTCATGAAGATCCTCGTAGTGTCGGTAGGAATGATCGCCATAGGACTGCTCGTCTGGCGGCTGATGATCTCCCAGGGCAATGCGACGCCCCCCGAAGACGACTGAACGGATACCTTGCCGCACATGCTCCAGACCACAGATTCCGCCACGGGCACCGATCAGCCGACTGACGGTTCATCGTCCAACGCACTCATCGGCGACAACTTCGCCAGTGACCAGTTGGCGGACGCCTTGTCATGGCTGGAGACGACGTCCCAAGGGTGGGGTCTCAGCCCCACAATCTCCTCGCTTTTTGCCACAGCCGTCGTCGTAGTGGGCGTACTGATCGTCTGCTTCATTGCGAATCTCATCGGCAAACTCGTCATCAAGCGGCTCGTACACCG
>CAZGFN010000084.1:0-6987 GCA_964524945.1 uncultured Isosphaeraceae bacterium | reverse complement strand
TGCACTATGCGGGTGTTGGATGCGAGATGGACACCATTCTCGATATCGGCCGCCGCCACAACATCCCTATCGTCGAAGATGCCGCTCAGGGTGTCAATGCGACCTACAAGGGCCGCTGGCTTGGCACCATGGGTGATATTGGTACTTGGTCCTTCCATGAAACCAAAAACATCATCTGTGGCGAAGGCGGCGCCATCGTCATCAATAATCCAAAATATGCTGAACGCGCCGAGATCTTGCGAGAAAAGGGCACCAACCGAAGTCAGTTTCTCCGTGGTCAAGTGGACAAGTACACGTGGGTCGATGTCGGCGGGTCCTTTCTGATGTCGGACCTGCTTGCAGCATTCCTGTATGCCCAACTCGAACACATGGATGACATCACCGAGCGGCGCCAGGCGATCTGGAGGAACTACAATGAGGCGTTCATGCCAGTTGCCGAGACGCTTCATCTGACACTTCCTACGATTCCGAATCATTGCGTATCCAATTGCCACATGTATCACGTTCGAGTAGAACACGAAGCGGCACGGGATTCTTTGATTGCAGAACTTCGAAAAAACGGCATCCTTTCGGTTTTCCACTACGTTCCTCTACATCTCTCGCCAATGGGGGAGAAACTTGGGCGGTGTCGCGGCGATCTACCCGTCACTGAGCGTGAAGCCGCACGGCTCACACGCTTGCCTTTGTTTTTCGATCTGTCAACAGCGCAGCATGAGATCATTGAGGCTGTGCTGCACTGGGCAGCATCGCTACAATCAAACTCGGAAACCACTGCACTGAACCAACCAACATGAGCATCGCACTGCCTGTATTATAAAGTCCATGACTGATACAGTTAAATCCCGCGAGTCCCTGATGTTGATCCGAGACTATCTTCGCTCCGCATCCAAATACTGGCCGGATAGCAACCCCAGACAAGTCGACAAACTGGATGTGAAGCTGAGTCAACTGGAAACCCGTTTCAATCTCAGTCGCAATGAGATCATTGACCGGATTTCTGCCTTCGCCGAGTCACGGCACGCCGCGGGCGGCCAAACGCTCTTCCTCGTCAACGCCGGAAGCTCTGGATCCCATTGGATTGAAGCAATGTTGGCAGAGTTCAATGGCATCGCAAGCCTCGGCGAGGTGTACTTCTCACCGAAGTTACGCCGCCACGCCAAGCAATTGGGGCCTTCCGGCGCCGGCCTGTTCATCCATGGTGTTCACTTAGCGCACGGAAACGATCTCACTGATCGAGCACATTCCCTGTTGCACATCAACTCTGCACATATCACAAATCTGTCGTTCTACCGAAACTCTCTGCCTGACACGAAGTGCATTCTCTTATGCCGAGATCCGTACGACATCGTCGTATCGCGAGCATTTCGCAAGGATGAATACAGGCAGTACATTGCAGATGACATGGATGATGATGCCTACCTCGATAGGAACATCACCTATGTCAAAAATTTCTACCGTCGCAATCTCAAAAATGATTTTGATGCCGTCATTCATTATGAGGACTTTCTGGACCATCCCAGAAAGGCTCTCCGGTCTCTCTTGCAAGTGATGAATGTTGTTGGAACCGACGAACAGATCGACTTGGCCGTCGGGCGACATGACCGCGCGGCCATCGCATCTGGAAAGGTCAAGGACTCCGCAAACTACTTCAAAGGAACCAGGCAAGCGGTCAAGTCGGCCCACCGCACACGCATCTTGGAGCAGTTGGAGCCGATTCGTTCGGCACTGGGATTTCAACCAATGTCATAAAGAACCTCAAGTCGAATTGGCTGCCCTTGCCGCAGGGCAATTGAGTCGTCCACTTGCTTCAATCGCCCACGGCTTCTTCGTCGCAAATCAGTTCGTATTCGTCGTCCACCGGTTTGCCGGTTACCGTATCTAAACATCTATTGAAAAAGTGACTCTTGACATGCCGTATCCCACACAGAGCCTCCGGCGTGAACGCTCATGGAGTTCTCCGAATGGAGATGCGTAAGCGATGACGCCGCCTCAAGAGGATCCTCGTGAATCGATCTTGAGCGAGGTCAACCACGTGCGTATTCTGCTGGTCACCGATTCCTTTCACCCGCAATCCGATTCGGCGGCATCACATCTATTTGGCCGTGCCAGCCTCTGGGCCGCCGACGGACACGAAGTGGATGTTCTGGCGGGGCCGGGTGAGCCACTTGCGTCTGCCATCGATCGTTTGCATGTGACACGTACCGCTGGTGCGCCAAACAGTCGGTCCGGATCACTTCTCCGGAGAGCAATCCGCAATCGCAGACTTCCTGAGCAATTGTTCGCAGCCGGATACAAAAGACCAAGACCTGATGTCGTGTTGTGCTCTATGCCGCCGTTGTCTATCGGAACGGCGGCCATGAGACTGGCTGAGTACTTCGATGTGCCGCTGGTCGTCGAGGTGCGTGATCTTTGGCCTGACTCGATTGCCGAACTGACCATGATTCAACGTGGATCGTTGATTCGCCGAATGGCCGCTCAGGAAAAGCAAATCTATCACGCGGCAACCAAGTTGTTTGGAGTGACCAAGCCTATCGCCCAACGTGTTCGCGAACGGAGCAATCGACACGATGTCGCAGTCGTCCATACTGGTGCCGATACGTCACTCTTCAAACCACGGGCTGCGAATCCAGACATGTTGGCGGAAATCGGCATCACGGCGAACAACGTCGTCGGCTATCTGGGCACGGTGGGGCGAGCATGCGATATCCGGACGCTGTGTTCCATCGCTCTGGATCTTCAAAAACAGGACACCGCCGTGCTCATCGTTGGTAGCGGATCCGAAGTGAAAAAGATCAGGAGAGCCGTACGTCGAAAGGCCCTCCGCAACGTCCACTTCGTTGATGTGCAGCCGCGGGCCGCGATGCCTATCTGGTGGTCCGTATGCACTGCGGCAATCGTGCCACTACGAGATCGGCCTGTCCTTCGGACTGTGCGGCCCATGAAGATGTACGAAGGCATGGCAATGGGTATCCCACTAATCGTCGCGTCTTCGCCCGGAGAGGCAACACAATGGGTAGAGGATGCGGGTGCGGGACTTGCCATCCCGCCAGAGAACAGTCATGCATTGCTCAACGCCATCAATACACTCATTCGAGATGAGCAATTGCGGAAGAAATACGCTCAAGCGGGCGTACGGGAAGCGGTCAAGTGGACACGGATCGACCAAGCAGCTGCAACGATGAGTGTGCTGCGTAAGGCGATCGATCAGTGCGTTCCGGCAAGTGCCTCAACCAAATCGGACTCTGCATGACTGTTGATCACGGGTACTGGCTCAGTCCACTTCTCAGCCAGTCCGATCCCTAGTGTCAACACTCTGAACCCTGCATCAATGTACCGCTCGCGATCCAGAACACATCGGCCATCGGCAATCCACTGGCCTCGCATCTGTCGCAGCAGCGGTTCTGGATCCAGTCCGTGGTAAGCAGTGTGGTCAGTCAGCAACATCGCAGCATCAGCCCCATCAAGCGCCACGTTCAAATCATTCTCAACTGTAAAGCCGTTGTACTCACCCGCGACGACCAATGGATCATGAAGGCGAACCTTGATTCCTCGATTTCTACACTCCTCAGCAACCAAGAACGTGGGGCTGTCCCGGGGATCGTCGATGTCAGCCTTGTATGCCACACCAAGCAAGGCCACGGTATCACCGGTCTGTAGCCCAGCAGCAGATTGGAGTCGATCCAGCAGGCGGCGTCCTTGATGATCATTAATGCGTCGCGCATCGACCAGCAACTGCGTCTTATGGGGAAAACTCTCAATAAGGAACCACGGATCAACCGGAATGCAGTGCCCGCCGACACCAGGCCCTGGCTGGAGGATATCGACTCGTGGATGCAGATTGGCCATCCGAATGGCCTCCCACGCATCTACACCCAATTCTTCGCCAATCTGAGCGAATGTATTGGCTATGGCGATGTTCACATCCCGGAATGAGTTCTCCATCAGTTTGCACATTTCGGCAACCAGATCAGTCGTCGTTCGCAATTCGCCCGTACAAAAAGTGGCATACATGCGGGCCGCTCGATCCGCGGCTTCCACTGTGAAACCGCCGATTACCCTGCTGTTGCGTTCGAGTTCGCCAACCGTATCGCCGGGGAGTACCCGTTCTGGGCAGTAGCACAGATCGACATCAACACCGGGCTGCAGACCGTGCTGGATCAGAATCTCACCAATGACATGCCGTGTCGTCCCGGTAGGAGAGGTCGACTCGAGAATGACTAAATTACCCGGCTTGACATGAGGCGCGATGGTCTCGGTCGCCGCTCGAACCGCAGACAGATCGGCTCGGCCGCCGTCGGTCACGGGCGTCGGGACACAAATGATAAAGATGTCAGCTGAAGCAGGAACATGGGAAGCTCGCAGACGACCAGAACCGACGGCGTCGCCCACCAATTCAATGAGACACTGCTCCTGATAGATCGTCCGCCCCCGATTCAACTCAGCAACTGTTCGCTCGTTGATATCAATCCCGAGTACATCGAAGCCAGACCGAGCCAGCAGCGCCGCGGTAGGCAATCCGACATACCCAAGTCCACTGATACAGATCGTCGTGTCACGGTTCATAATTGAGACTCCGCCCAGATTGGGGATGCCAATAGTCGGTCCCGCGGAACACCCACAAGACGCGGGGCACTGCCCGCTAAGGGGAGCCAGTGTACCGGTGGTGATAGGCAAGTCAAGCGTGTGACTGAAAATGCCCATATGCCAACCCGTTTCCCGCCCAAAGGGCGATAACAAGCCTCCACAAAGACGGTGAAACCACACTCAAATCACTCCCGTCTGATATGATCCGCCGTCTGTTTACTCATCTGGATTGCACCGCAAGCACCACTGGGCAACAGGCAGCCCCCGATTCCTCGGCGTGGGGGGGTGATTGAACGTCCCTCACTCAATTGTCAGGCATCACCTCATGAGAATTCTTTCCGTATTTGGAACAAGGCCCGAAGCCATCAAGATGGCGCCGGTTGTGCATGCGTTATCAGCCGATCCGGACGTGAAGTCATTGGTCTGCGTGACAGCCCAACACCGCGGCATGCTGGATCAGGTACTTGACGTTTTTGACCTGACGCCCGATGCCGACCTCGATCTGATGACTCATGGACAGACTCTTCACGAGTTGACTGGCAGAATCGTGACCGGACTGAAGGATGTTTATGACACCATGCAGCCCGATCGCGTCTTGGTCCATGGCGACACAACCACGACGATGGGCGCTTCGCTCGCCGCGTACTACGCTCAGATCCCGGTCGGGCACGTCGAGGCGGGACTTCGAACTGGCGACATCTACTCGCCGTGGCCCGAGGAGGTCAACCGCCGCATCACGAGCGTGATCACTGACTTGCACTTCGCGCCGACCGAACGGGCCAGGCAGAATCTACTGAATGAAGCGGTGCCATCCGATTCGATCGTCGTCACTGGAAACACGGTCATCGATGCCTTGTTCAACGTGACCGAGCGCCTCTCTACGTGCCGAGAGTTCCAAGAGGCCGCCGCAGCGGAGCTTCCTGAGTCAAGAAGTGGCGAAACCGTGATCTTGGTGACCGGTCATCGGAGAGAGAACTTCGGCGATGGCTTCCGCAACATTTGCAAAGCCATTCGACATGTTGCGGACAAAGAAGAGGTGCGATTCGTGTACCCAGTACATCTGAATCCGAATGTCTCCGGACCAGTCGAGGAATTGCTTGGCGGTCATCCTCGAATCAATCTCATGGCTCCGCTGGAGTATGTGCCCTTCATCGAGATGATGAGGCGTTCTGACATCGTGCTTACCGATTCCGGTGGTGTTCAGGAAGAGGCGCCTGCACTCGGCAAGCCAGTACTCATCATGCGCGACACGTCCGAGCGACCCGAAGCAATCGACGCTGGATGTGCACGAATCGTAGGCACATCTACGGAACGCATCATCGAAGAGCTCACCCGCCTGGTGAAGAGCAAAGATCTCCGCGCCGACATGGTCATTGGCGGAAGCCCATACGGCGACGGTCATTCCAGTGAACGGATCGTACAAGCCATTCGTTCTGCGCATGCAATGAGCATTGATCCGCAGACCGTCTCATAGAGGCTCTCGAAATGCGATCCACGTTGTCTGAAATATTCGCGAGAAGAGTGCTACTCCTAGAACTCACTCGTACTGAACTGGCAGTTGCCCAGCATCGGAATCGTCTCGGTTGGTTGTGGTGGCTGATTGATCCGCTGATTTTCATCGGGATATTTTGGATTTTCAAGACGATTCTGCTTGGCCGAGAAGCGTATGCGCCCTATCCGATGTTTGTTGGCAGCGCGCTCATCGCGTGGCGATTCTTCAGCAACATTGTCAATAAAAGCGCTGGCATGATCAGATCGCGAACCTCCCTCATCCGCAGCGTGGCCTTCCCACTTGCAGTACTTCCTGTTTCCCGAGTCGCTGTCGAGAGTGTGTTCTTTCTCATTGCATTGATCATATTGACGTGCGTCGCCCCGCTCTTTGGCGTATCCATAGGCAGCACGGTGATCCAACTACCAGCATTGTTTCTTGCCCAAGTTGTTCTGGCCCTAGGCTTGTCGTTGTTCGCCGCCGGTATTGGCATGGTGATCTACGATCTGCCGTCAATCATGAGCCACTTGTTGAGGGTCGTGTTCTATCTAAGCCCGGTCATCTACGGCGCGAACCTCGTCGTCAGTCGATTTGGCGAGGAGAGCATCTGGTCCTGGATTTACCTTCACTCACCGCTTGCCATCCTCTTTCATGGATATCGATCCGTCCTCTGGGATCCGGGCTGGATGGCAGCGTCCGACTGGGCATGGCTGGCCGGCGAGGCGGTCGCGATGCTGGTCATTGGATACCTGGTCTTTCTGCGATTTGAAGGCAACGCCGTGAAGATGATGCACTGATGGCGAATCACTCGCAGACATCTCGTCATGACACTGTATTGGAGGCAGTTAACCTCAGCGTCGCGTATCGGATTCGCAGGCCCTACTCGCTATTTGTTCGATCGCAGGGTCGATCGG
>CAZGFN010000083.1:0-7069 GCA_964524945.1 uncultured Isosphaeraceae bacterium | reverse complement strand
GAGCTCTGGTCGTGCTGGCCGAGGCCGAAGTGCCCAAGGCCATGGCCGAAGCCTTCCGCAGCGGCAACATGGGCATCATGGACTACTACCGAATGAAAAACCTCGTCGCTGATACCGAAATGCGAACGAGTATCTCCGACAGTGGCGCCCCGCCTGACTCGGGCAGCCCCTCCTGACTTTCGACGGTGATCGCCTCTGCCAGCCATGAAACATGGACGGCTCTTGATGCGGGCCTTGCGCTATCGCTACCGATACTCCTCGCAGTAAGCGCCTTCTTCAGTGGTTCCGAAACAGCCCTCTTCGGCATGAACGCTGCGCAGCGGCGCGACCTTGCTCGTTCAAGCGAACGAAACGCAGCGCTCGTGCTTCTCAGAAATCCTCGCATGCTGCTCATCACGTTGCTACTGGGCAACATAGTCATCAACACGTTGTTTTTTGTCATCTCTTCGGTGCTGCTCCTTCGCCAGCCTTGGGGTAGTGCTGGGGACATCCTGCTTCCAATTGTGTTTCTATTGCTGCTTGTGTTGCTTGGAGAAATTGGGCCTAAGTTGTTCGCTTCATCGCGACCAGTCACCGTGTGCCGGCTCATTGGACCTCCGATGCGGGGCTTGCACACAGCCATTCTTCCATTTCGCCGCGCACTGGACACCCTTGTCATTCAGCCCCTGTCATCGCTCACGGTGGTAGCACCACCAGAGCGGCTCTCACTGGATGAACTCGATGCATTGGTGGATGCGTCTGGGCAGGTTGGGCTAGTAGATTCCCACGAACAGGCCTTGCTCGCGGATGTGCTGGCGTTGGGCGACATGACCGTTCGTGATGTCATGACGCCACGCACACGCATGGTGACCCTTTCAATTGACGCAACCAAGCAGGACATCGATTCGTTTCTCGCGACCAACCGATTAATGCGAATACCTATTCATGGAGCAAATCGCGACGATATCCGTGGGTTGCTTCATATCAAAGACTGGCTCGGCACGGGCGAATCCATTGCTCCGTTGCTCCGACCCACTCTGCATGTTCCTGAAGCCGCCACCGTCGACCTCGCCCTGCGAACGCTCCGCACTCAGCATCGGCAGACCGCCATCGTCGTTGATGAATACGGCGGCACCGCCGGTGTTGTGTCGTTGCAAGATCTGGTTGAACCGCTCGTCGGTGAAATTGTTGACACAGGGACACGCGGCGACACGCAACCACGACCACTTGGGCCAGGGCGATGGGTGCTCGATGGTGACTTCCCCGCCAGAGGCATCCTTGGTGCCGTACTTGGTGAAGATGATGCGTCTGATCGAGCGGCCACGATCGCAGGACTCATTGTGCACCGACTCGGCCGACACGCCCAGGCAGACGATTCGGTACTGATTGGAAATGTGCAACTTCGTGTCCACCACGTCGATGATGATGGTCGCATTGAGACGGTCATTGTGTCGTTGGAGGATGCATCATGACGTCGCTGGACTGGGCACTATTGATCCCTGCAGCAATCGCTGGCGTCATGCTCAGTGCCTTGTTCTCCGGACTGGAGATGGGGTTGTACACGCTCAATCGTGTCCGGCTGCAACTAAGGGTTGGCCAAGCAGATCATCGAGCACTGATACTCTCGCGTCTTCTTGCCCGCCCCGAACGCATGCTTGCGGTCGTTCTCATCGGCACCAACGCAGCCAACCAATTGGGCGCATGGAGCATTGCACGCATGCTTCACGCCGGTGGTTTTGGGGCCTTTGCGTCCATTCTCATCGATACGATCATTCTGGTTCCGTTGCTTCTGATAGTCGCAGAGATCCTCCCAAAGGACTTGTTTCGCAACCACGGAGATCGGTGGTGCTATAAGTTGGCGCCCTTGTTGCGTGGCGTGGAGTTTGTCCTGACATGGATCGGATTGGTGCCCCTGTGCACTGCGTTCGGTCGATTCATCACACGCCTGACAGGTGGGCAGACCAATGCCGATCTCAGCGCACGACAACGAATGACGCACCTTTTACTCGAAGGACGCGATGCTGGCGTGCTATCGGAAGGGCAGAGTGAGTTGCTCAGCCGAGCCTTGTCATTGGGAGAACGTCTTGTTGGTGGCGAGATGGTTCCCTGGCGGTCCGTGCGGACACTGTCGATAGACGCTGATGATCGCTCTCGCAATGAAGCCGTCGCATCGCCGTGGACACGGTTCCCCGTCATCGATCATGACGGTGGTATCGCCGGAATCGTTTCGGTCGTCGACTTGTACTGCACACCTGATATTCCAATTGGCGAACTGGCTGTACATCCACTTCGACTCCACCCTGACGATGCTGTTTCCGATGCATTGCGCCAACTGCGTTCTCACCAATCGGAAATCGCAATCATTGAAACGCCCACGGGGCGTCCTTTGGGCATCGTCACGCTCAAGGATCTTGTTGAACCGTTGACTGGTGAACTTGAAGGTATGTAGATCCGCTGGTCAGTCGACCAATTTGGCATCTTCGATGACTAATTGCACACGCCTAGCACCTCTCCAAGAGTCAACGACGGGTCGACCGACGACGTCGATTCGGCAACCTCTTTGAAGATGTTGTTCAAGATCCCCACGACCCCACCACACACACCGCAGGGAACCCAGTCGCATATCCAAGTGCGAACTGTGCTTGCCCATCACATTGCTCTTGGTCACCTCGACATCCTTGAGCAGCACCCGTGGTCCAGGATTGCCACGACCAAACGGTCGCATGACATCAAGCGAATTGATTGTCTTAGGAGTCAACTCCTCCGCTTGAACGTGGGCGTCAATCGTGACTGAGCCAATGAGGTCTTCGGGCTTCAGTTTTGCTGCCGCGTACGCCAAAAACGTTTCCCGAAAAGCTTCGAACTGGCCGTCAGTCACCGTGAGACCAGCAGCCATCGCATGCCCCCCAAAGGATTCAAAGTGTGCGTTGCAGGCCGCCAGTGCGTCGTACATAGAGAAGCCATCTATGCTGCGAGCCGATCCCTTCAGCGTACCTGAGTCGCACACCAGTACCACCGGTCGGTGATATCGATCCGCCAATCGTGAGCACACGATGCCAATCACGCCAGGGTTCCACCCCTTGCCTTTGAGCACAATGGCACGCTGGTCAGGGTCGGTCTTGTCCGACTCTTCGACCATGCGCTTGGCTTCCTCTTCAATGTCCTTGACGACCTTCTGCCGCTTTGTGTTGAGGGCTGTCAATTCCGCAGCGATCCGGTCGGCTTCGGGCACATCGTCAGTGATGAGCAGATCCAGCGCGATGCGCGCATGTTCAAGCCGACCAGCGGCATTCAACCGTGGGGCTATGCGAAATGCGACTGCTTCTGAATCGACCTTCTCTCCATCCTTCATGCACGAACGAAGAAGTGCCGCAATGCCCGGCAACCGGCATCGGTGCATGTGGCCAAGCGACGCCTTGGCGATAATGCGGTTTTCATCCAGCAGCGGCATAACATCGGCAATCACACCAAGACCGGCTAAGCACATGGTGTCCATCAATACTGCTTGCAGTGTCGGGCCGACCCGATCACTCCCGGTATGTTGCTTGGCCATCTGCCAGGCGAGTTTCCAAGCCACCGCTGAGCCGCTGAGATGGGGCCAGGGGTAATCAGATCCGGGCAGTGCTGGATGCACGATGGCCGTTGCGTCGGGGAGGTTCGAATGGTCGTCGGGGGTGTGGTGATCCGTAATGATCACATCCATCCCAAGTGACTTGGCATATGCCACCTCTTCGATGGCCGTCACACCGCAGTCGACCGTGATGACCAACTTGGTGCCCTGTTCGTGCAATTTCCTCAACGCATTGGAATTGAGACCGTATCCCTCATCAACCCGATGTGGGATGTACCACCTGATCCGAACCGTGGGATCGATCGCCCGAAGCACATGCCACAGAATGGCCGTCGACGTCACACCATCGACGTCGTAATCACCGTAGATGGCAATTGAACAACCATCCTTGACCGCCTCAAGCGTGTGCGTGGCGGCTTGGGAGACTCCAGGCAGCAAGGCCGGATCGGGAAGCTTGCTGAGGCTGGAGTGCAGAAAAGCCTCTCGCGACGGCTCATCCGTGAGGCCACGGGCTGCAAGCACCCGAGTGATCAGATCGCCCGAGAGGTCGGTTGAGGGGAGGGTCCAGCGGCAGGTTGGAAGGTGCATCTCGATCAGGGTACGTCCCCTGTCAAGTCCTCGGTGGGTCGGTATCCTGCGCAGCCCATGTGCACCAGACTCAAGACAGTTTTGCTGTTTGGACAACCCGGCGTCGGCAAGGGCACTCAGGGTGAAATTCTCGGCACGATCCCGGGCTTCGTGCACCTGGCAACCGGCGACATGTTCCGCGGCCTCGACCGCGACTCCGAACTCGGTCTGGAGTTTCTGCGCTACTCGACACAAGGCCTACTCGTCCCCGACGACCTGACGATCCGCCTGTGGCGGCAGAATGTTCAGGACCTCATCGACACGAACAACTATCGACCCGACTCCGACCTACTCGTTCTCGACGGCATCCCCCGAAGCACTGGGCAGGCGAGCATGATCGACCAGTACATCGACGTACTGCTGGTCGTACACCTCACCTGCCCGGATACCGATGCGCTGGTCTCCAGGATTCAACAGCGGGCGGTTCACTCGGGCCGCCTCGACGATGCCGACGAAGCGGTCATCCGTCGCCGCATCGATGTGTATCACGAAGAAACCAGCCCCGTACTTGGTTTCTATGACGACTCACTCATCGCCAACATTGACGCCATCGGCTTGCCCGGCGAGATCCTCATGAATGTGCTTAATGCAATCATTCCGGTGGCGCGTGGCTCCATCGGAAATCCATTCGGTTGAGCATTCCAGCACTGTCAGTCAAGGGCGCACGCCGTGCATTCGATTCCACTCGAGCACTGGACGATGTGTCTCTGGACATCGCGACATCGCAGCGTGTCGCCCTGCTCGGACCAAACGGGGCGGGCAAGACCACGCTCATCCGATCCATTGCCGGACTAACCAAACTGGATGCGGGCGCCATCGAATTGGCTGGTGTACCGGCCACAAGTCTCACTCGCCGACAACTGGGGCTGGTGCCGCAGGATTTGGCGGTGCACGACCGTATGACCGCATCGGAAAACCTGCATTTCTTTGGTCGGTTGCACATGGTTGGGGGCAAGACGCTGCGACAACGGGTGAAGTGGGCACTCGACTGGACAGCCTTAACCGAGCGGCGGGATGATCTCGCAGCCACGTTCTCGGGCGGCATGAAGCGGCGGCTCAATATCGCGTGTGGCATCCTGCACGAACCGAATCTGGTACTGCTCGACGAACCAACCGTTGGCGTCGATCCACAGAGTCGCGAACGCATTCACGGCATGCTCGCTGCGTTGCACGAACACGGCACGTCCTGGATTATCACAACGCACATGATGGACGAAGCGGCGCGAAACGTCGACCGAATCATCGTCATTGATCACGGTCGCATCATCGCCGATGGCACACTCGACTCGCTCATCGCCGATCAGTTTGGCGAGCATCGCGTGATTCGCGTTACGGTCGACTCTATTCCTGCCAGTCCTCCGACCTCATGGCGCATCACGTCGGGCAGCGTCGGGTCGCCCGGTGGCCTAGAGCGTGACCTGATATCACTCGATGCCGCCACGAGCACGCTTGACGAATTGAAGGACGGGGGCATCCGCGTCACTGGACTGGAAGTCTACGCACCGACGCTTCAGGATGTCTTTCTGAACCTGACGGGCCGGGAGCTCCGCGAGTGATTCTGGCCATCATCAAGTGTCGATTCTTGACGCTGCTGCGAGACCGCGTTTCGTTGCTGCTGGTCTTTGTCCTTCCGATCATCTTTTACGCCATCTTCGCGGGCATCTTTGGAAGCATGGGCGATGGAGGGAAAATTGGCACGGGCATCCTCGCCTTGATCGTCGACCAAGACGACACACCCCAATCCCGGGCGCTCACCAAGGCGCTCAAACAAGCTGGCAACGGGCTGCGTGTCAGTACGACGTGGACCAAGAACGACGTCAGCCACCCGTGGACCCTCGAACGCGCCCGCAAGCGGGTCATGCAGAGCGATGCCGAAGCGGCGATTGTGCTGCCCAAGGGCATGGGGATCTCATTTACCGGCGATCACTTGCCTGTGGTGCAGGTGTTGGTCGATCCGTCCAACCCGATCGCCAGAACGATGGTTCCGGGTCTTCTGCAACAAGCGGCGATGATCGGCATGCGGTCGGACATGATTCGCAGCGGTATGAACCAACTCGAATTCTGGAGTGGTGAGTTGACACCCAAACAGCGCGAGGCGATGGACCGCATTGAGACGCTCATGTCGCAGGAGACGGATACCGACGGGGAGACAACCGAAGCCTCTGGCGCAGCGAACACGCAGGGAATGCTCCTGCCCGTCAACGTCGAAGATGCCGCAGCCCGCGACACTGGTGGCGCTGCGCGGTCAATGACGGTGTACTACGCCGCAGGCATCGGCGTGATGTTTCTGTTGTTCTCGCTCGCAGGCGCTTCGGGCGCCATTCTGGACGACAAGGATGCGGGCATTCTCGACCGCATGTTCTTCACGCCCCTTGGCATTTCTCGGCTCATCATCGCCAACTGGATATGGCTGACGATACTCGCGGTTAACTCCATGTTCATTCTCTTTCTGTTTGCCACGCTGGTGTTTGAGTTTGGACCATGGACGTGGCCACGATTGATTGCATGGTTGGTCTTGACCACCATTGCCAGCAGCGCTGCGGCAGCCTTGGCCATGTTGCTAGCCGCCATCTGTACAACCCGCGCGCAACTGGCGGGGATTTCGACCATCGTGATTCTGGCCATGAGCGCCGTGGGCGGCAGCATGATTCCCCGCTTCATCATGCCACCAGCCATTCTGGACATAAGTTGGTATGTGTCCTTCAACGCATGGGCGGTCGAGGGCTATCTGGACATCTTCTGGTACACGCCACAAGAGGCGATTTTTGCCACGATCTTCTCCAGGCTCGCCCCGATCCTAGGCGTCCTGATTGGCATGACGGTGGTCTTTCTGATCATCGCTAGGCTCTTGGCGCGGCGGTGGGAGCAGGCCTGAGTACAGACGGGGGGATT
>CAZGFN010000082.1:0-7438 GCA_964524945.1 uncultured Isosphaeraceae bacterium | reverse complement strand
TTGATGCATTCCATCAGAGCAATGTAGGCAACATCGAGGGGTTGAACAACACCGTTACGTGTCTATCCACATCGGATCAGGTGGTCACTCTGAAGAGCTTGGTGGGGGATGAATCACCCCCCAGCAAACTCCTATTCGCCTTCGATCAGCTCAATCAACAACGTGCCTGTTCCCACATTGCCTTCCACCCAACCACCGATTCGAAGAAGGTAGTTGTTGGACCAGAGTACGGGCACCTCTAGATACGAAGAGTACTCGGGGCAACTCTCGAAATCGTCATTGCAACCCAGCAATACAGGCTCCTCGCAATCGATGCCGTCGTAGATGGCGATATCAGTGTCGTAGTCAGCCGTGCCGCAAGTGCTAAGCACCAGCGTACCGTTTGCAGCCGGACTGTAGATTGCCCAGATGTCATTGCCGATCTCTCCCTCGTCGAAGTGTGCGCACTCGGGATCGATCGGTCCGTCGGTAGTTGCCAGGCGAGTATCAAAGGCCACCATGCCCTCGACGACCTCGCTCGCATCGGTACATGCGTCGGTCATGAGCGGGCAGTTGTCGCAGCTCTGTCCTCCGGAGAGAAAGAGGCCGCCCAGATCTTCACAGGAGTCAGACACGTCCTCGATGCACGAGCCATCAACCAAGCAACAGGCGCCGACCTCGGGACAGTTGGCCGTTGCGCATTGGCTCTCGTCACCTTGCCACTTCCCGCCAAGGGCGAGGCAGTTCTTTTCAGACAACTCGTCCTGGCAACCAGACTGGTCGAGGCAGCAGGCCCCTACGGGACGACAATCTTCGCCCCATCTGCCAATCAGTGTGATCAGGTCATCGATGGTGACGCAGCAGTCGTGGTCGATGTCACCGATTGGCTGCCAAGTTCCGTCACCACATTCTGCCCAGTGAGCCAGTACCAGCAACAGGTCATTCGTTGTGACTAGGAGATCGCCGTCGACATCCTGCGGACACGGACCTGGTGGCAATGAGCATGGATCAACTTGCTCTGTTCGAGGCACAACACTCGCGATGGCCATCCCTGAAGGCATGCCGGGCATGAAAGAGTCCAACTCAATCAGGCCCTTGACAGGATCGATATTGGCCCGGAAGCCGAATGAGTAGGTCGTTCCCCACCGAATTGCATTGGCCCAAGGATCGGTCGACCAATCATCCGTGGACCAAGTGATTGAGGATCCATCGATTTGGCTGAGCCAGTCGGTCCCGATGATCGGATCCCCGCTGTGATAATCAATATCACTGAAGGTCACTCCCCCAATCGTTGCCGCTTCGCTGAACGGAACACGAAATGAGCGAATGGAACCGCCGTAGTCAAGGTTCTCGACGGCATACTCGTATCGGTACCAGCCATCGCCCTGGTTCTGTACTCGTGCGGCCACGAGAACACGCCCATCCCCGGGCACATGAATCTCCGAAACGACCACCTGCGGGTCTATCTCGGCCCAGGCCCTTAGGACAGGTTGGCCGACAAGGGTCTGATCTTCAAGCAGCAGCACCCAACTTTCCCCAGCCGGCGCGAATGAAACTGCACGGGTTGAGAAGTTGTTGTGCCGATTTCCGGCGCCGGATTCATGTGGCGAAAGCACGTGTGCTTCTGCGAAGTACACCGCATCGGGATACACCGTGGGATCTAGATCATCATGGTGGACGTTCAATCGTCGGAATATCGCGTCACCCGTCTCACCCCAACCATCTGGTGGAAAAGGAAAGGCTGCGGGCCAAGGATCGACCTCTAGCCGGGAGCCCTGGATGCTCTGCAAGCCGTTCCAAGAAGCGCTGTAGGCGTCGGAGCATCCGACACCCAGATGCGTCCAGTCAGCCGGCACGCATCCACATCCGCAACTGTCATCCTGTACTGCGCCGAAACCATGTTTGAGCCAGGTCAGTCCGATCTGTTGGACCCGATTATCGTGTATGCGGTAGAGGGATCTGTCGAAGACAGGATGATCCGGTGTTTCAGCAATCCAGTTGACAGGCTCATCACCGATGTTGCACACATCGGTGCCGATCGAGAAGGCGGCTCGATCTCCAACACTGCCGTAGGACTCAGCATCGAAGATGTCGCCGATGATCAGGTCAGGCCCCGGGTTGAGGCAATCTACATCCGAGATGGCCCAGGCCGACAGCCAGAGTAGGAGCACGAGGGTTGAGGCAAACAGTCCAATCGAGGTCCGAGGAGAACGAGCGATACTCCGACGCTGCCGGATTCCAAATCTTGCAAGGTGGTTCTTCATTTGTCTACAGTCCAAGTCCCATGTACATCATGCAAACATAACCAATTGCTGCTCAAGAGAAATCTCGGATAATTCGCAATCGAAATCGCAAAGGGGTTAGCGTTGGAGGGGGATCGCTGAATTAAGCCGTGCCAGTCCGCATTGCGCAACTAATGGTTCGCAATTTAATAGTAATGAACCGCTACCCCCGTGAATACGGAGGTGCTGTGGGTTGTGGTGGGGGTTAGGGGCAGGGGCCCCAGGCGGAAAGAACGAGCAGGAGGTCGTCTGTGTTCACGATGCCGTCGTCGTTGATGTCCGCAGGGCAATTGTCGCACTCGCCCCAGGTATCCAGCAGCAACAAGATCTCGGCCACATTCACCACGCCGTCGCCGTTCATGTCGGCCAGGCACGGTGGGGCTTCATCGCGGAAGACCAGCCAACCGGGGTTGGCGACACTGCAGAACGAACCGAGTGGTGCGCCCGTCTGGCCGTCGAACACCTGTACCTGGTGGTGAGACTGACTGGTGACGTAGAGATGACCATCCGAACCAAACGCCAGATCACCCGGATGGGCAACCGAGCAGAAGGCGCCCAGTGGTTCTCCGGTGGTCCCTTCAAAGCGCAGTACTTGGTGGGCGGCTCCGCTTGCAACGAAGAGATCACCGCCGGGACCGAAGATCAGACCGCGAGGATCGGCCACGTTGCAGAAGACTCCGAGCTGCTCGCCCGTCTGACCATCGAACCGCTGAACTTGGTGCGACGACGCGCTGCACGCGAACAGGTCGCCAACATCGGCGGCGAGGTCCTTGAGTGGACGAAACACCAGGCCGGAAGGATTCGCGATCGTGCAGAATGGGCCGATGATCTCGCCGGTCTGCCCGTCGTAGCGGAGCACCTGATGCGCCGAGAGGCTGAGCACGAAGAGGTCGCCGTCTGGACCGAAGATGAGATCGCCCGGGTTGGACACCGAGCAGAAAGTTCCGATTACCTCCCCGGTCTCACCATCGAATCGCAGCACCGCGTGTGAGGACGCGCTGCCGACAAACAGATCGCCGCTGAGGACGCTACGAGTCTCCTGTGGTCTGAAGGCCAGGCCAACCGGGTTCGCTACCGTACAGAAGGCACCTACCGGGTCGCCGCCTTCACTCTCGAACTGCAACACTTGATGTGAGGAACTGCTTCCGACAAACAGGTCGCCTGCCAGTGCCGTCACACCACCTGCCGATGCCATGATGATCAGCATGGCAAGTTGAACAAGTAATGGACGCATGAGTTCCTCTCTCCTACAGGCGACCTGAGGCCGCACAAGGACCATTAGAGAACGGAGTGCAGGGCAGGTCAACAACCGTCTCTATAAATGGTCTTGCGTACCGCTTCAGGAGCAATGTACCACTCATTTCAACAACAACACCCCCCTGAATACGGAGGTGCTATGGGGTGGTGAGGTCGTGGTATTGTGTTTGCGACTATGGAACACGGAAAGCCAGTTTCTCCATCACAGTTGGAACGCCAGAGACGGACCCGTTCGATGCTTGAGGACTGTAGTGCATTGATCGTTGATGATCACTTTGTATACGCATCCGGCCACCATGGGCCGGGATGGATCGCTAAAGATGTGATCAACATGGATCCGACTCGTCCACATGCACTGGGCAGCATGCTTGCGGAGGCCATTGAAGAGTCAGGGTGCGTGCCAGATCTGGTTTGTGGTCCGGCCATCGGAGGAGTGATCAGTGCACAGTACACAGCGCTTGCCTTGGGTGTCGAATGCGTTTTTGCCGAGCGGGCGCGAATTGACGACTCTGAGGAGTTCTGTCTGAAACGGCGATATGACGAAGCTGTCTCCGGCCGCAGAGTGTTGATCGTCGATGATGTGATCAACACAGGTCATTCGATCAAGTTGGTGCGATCCGCACTTGAAGCTGCTGGTGGCGAAGTCGTCGCCGTAGCCACTTGGATTAGTCGAGGAAATGTCGGCGCGGAATCCTTCGGCGTGGACACCTTCATCTACCTCGACGAGGTCCACTTGCCTTCTCATCCAGCCGAGACTTGTGAACTGTGCGCACGATCGGTTCCCATCAACAAGCACTATGCCCATGGGGCCGATTTCATCGACAGGAATTGAAAGGTGGTTGCAAATTCGAGTTCAGTATGGCTCATGAAAGGCCGTCCTATTTGGGGATGTTGATCGTTGATGAGGCCGCTTAGCCATCTAAACAACAACACCCCCGTGCATACACAGATGCTGTGGAGTGGTGGGTTGCAAAACCGATCCCCCTATGTAGAGCATTGTGGGAAAGAACTTCCACTTTAGAATCCGAAATTTGATCCGTCGAAATGACCCAATGAAGGAACGTCTAGGGGTGGAAAGAAGTAAGGGAGTTCAGCAGCGATTGGTACTGCTGAACATGCGGCGCCAGCTGGACTAGTTGTTGTGCCGCCGCTCGCGCAAGATCGATCTCCCCTTGATCGTATCCAATCGTAGCCAGTGCGTAGAGTATGTCACGATGCCCTGGATGGTCTTGAGTGGCTTGCTCAAGTACACGAATTGCCTGTTTGCCCCGACCGGTCGAGTTGAGTGCAATGGCATATACGTAGACGTATCCCCCAACAGTCGGTGCAAGTTCGCTCGCACGACCTAGGGACTCCACGGCAGAATCGAGCTCGCCACTACGCACCTTGGCAAGACCCAGCGAATGGTGAAGTACGGCATCGTTTGGCGACCGACGCAGTGCCTCTGCTAACACTTGCATCACCTCATCCTCATTACCCAGGTCGCGATGTAAATCGGCGAGGTTAACCGAAGCGGGAACATAGTTCGGTTGAAGCCGAAGTGCTTCAAGATATGCCTGCCGAGCGGCTTGAACTTTCCCCAAATCGCGCTCTAGGTTTCCCAAAGAGACAATCGTTGCTGGCCGATCGGAGTTGAGTTCGAACGAGGCTCTCAATTCCTTCATCGCATCATCAAATGCGGGGATTCGATTGCCCTGCGCAAGCCTCCCAGATTCAGCGGCAAGTACCCGAGCCGCTTCGATGCGCACCGCCCGCACGTCGTCATCCAGAGATGCTGCCCCGATCTGCCACCGCAGATCGGGCGGGTAAAGTGCAATCGCTCTCATTGTCGCCATTCGGAGTAACGGTTCGTCTGTGCGAACCTGCTGCCGAATCACCGCAAGCGATTCCTCTGAAGGCTGGTCGCGAAGCATGGCCATCGCCGTAGCTCGCATAATGACCGATTGCGCTTCGTCTTGCACCACATCAATTAGCATTGCGTCTGCCCCCTCGCGATTAATCGTAGCGGCATGAATTGCTGGCGCCGCAGATGTTGATTCATCACTCGGTGGGCCGTACCACTTCAGGCACATATCCGCGGCCCACTGCGCGGATCTGTCATCGTGACAGTCGTTACAGGCGTTGGGCGTACCTAGTGCAACGCTCAGATCAGGACGTGGCACACGGAAACTATGATCCCGACGCTGATCGACCAGCATGTACGTGCGTTGTGGCATATGGCAATCTATGCATTGGGCTCCTAGGGTTTCCATCTCGTGATGATGATGATCGGGTCCGGAGTACTTGTCGCTCAGGTGACAACTCGTGCACAGTTGTTGAATTGGTTTGACTAAATTGAGGCTGTGTGGTTCGTGGCAATCCACACATCGCACGTCCTTGGCAAACATCTCACTCTGCATGAACGAACCCCAAACGTACACCTCGTCTTTAATCTGCCCATCGGCGTGGTACAAGGGCGGTTCAAGCAATGCCGGCTGATGCGTCTGCAGCAGCGAGGATCCATGTCCATACTCCTCAGTGAATCCACCTCGACGGGAATGACAACGCGCGCAGACCTCAAACTGAACATGTGACTGCAACGGGGTTGTCCGTTTCGGCTGCTGGGTCGCTGGGTCGTTGATCCACCCTGCAGGTTGCGGTTCCTTAAGACGCACCGATAGTTTGAAATCACTGCCTGGTTCGTAATCCATTCCCTTTGGTTCGGTCAACGCCCACGCGACATGATTTGACCCCGGCCCGTGACACGCCTCGCAAGACACGTCAATTTCATTGAACGTCGTGTCGTAGATTTGCGTGTCTCTATCGTAATTCTTAATCAGATTTGTTGAGTGGCACTCGGCGCACTGGAGATTCCAGTTCTGCAGTGGACTCGTCCAGTACAGTTCATCATCCGGTGCGATGCGTTCATCATCATAGATGTGGAACCAGCGCTGTCCACCTTCTTCCGACGACCGTGCGTCCCAGCACAGCGGCAGTGTTTGGTATCGTCCGCCGGGAAACTCGACGAGATATTGTTGCAACGGAAAGAAACCGAACAGGTACGCGATGGGGTATTGGGCTCTGTCGCCGTTTGGTCCCTCCGTCTCTACACAGTAATCGTCCCCTCGCCGGTAGAAATGTGATGACACGCCGGAGTGCTCGAAGGTAACGTCGTTGAAATCACCGAGCATTGTTGCCTCGGATACCTCCTGCATTGCAAGGTCGTGATGCGAGCCCTGCCAGAGTTTTGTCTCGCGCTCATGGCATTCGGCGCACACTCCACGGCCAACGTACGTTGCTGGTGGGACCAATTGGTTTCCAATCGATGTGCCAGCCTGAACTGATATTGGTGTGTTTGGTTCGACGCCGCTGTACCCACAGAGAACAAATGTGGCGCTAATGATGCAGCACAACGTAAGGAACCTACGACTGTGCTTCGCAGATTTGTTAGCTGGTAGTTGCGTGAATTTAGATCGCTTCTTTCCTTCCACAGTAGAAATACTATCGAACAATCCACCCTAGTCAGAGGCGACCCGTGAAGTTGGCGACTGAAAGGCGGATGCGGTGTGGTATCTAGGAGTGTTGCCCCATGATTCAGATCGGGGGGCTAGGGCGTGCAGGTCTCACCCTAGGACTCGATCACGAGCAGCAGGTCATCGATGTTCACCTAGCCACTTTGGTTGACGTCGGTAGGGCAGCCTGTCGAACAACCGGCATCGATATCTTCGCTGGGACTTGACCGTTCATGCTTGCTCGCGTGACCGGCCTCGCCTCACCAAGAAAGCGGACCGCGATCCAATCGGCGATAAAGTCGAGTACCTCTTCGGAAATCGTTTCCTCGATCTGACCGTATTCGGATACGAGACCCGTATCACTGTGTTGGAAAAGATGGTTCAGCCCCGGGAAGGCGCGAACGGTCCAGTCGGGATTGCCGCCCTTCT
>CAZGFN010000081.1:0-7700 GCA_964524945.1 uncultured Isosphaeraceae bacterium | reverse complement strand
GCTGGGTGGTCCAGCATCTGGACTTCCGGGGCGGAAGCAAGGGCAGTGAGAAGGGCAAGACCGGTGGGAAGCATGATGGGCATGAAGGCGGGTACCTCTTTAGAGACGCCCTTGGCGTCGACCGAATCACAACGAGGATTCAGTCGGGGCATGCTCTATTTCGCCTTTTCAAGGTGCTCGTGAGTGCTTTGGACGCCTCACGCCGCACACATCCACCCCCCATCCCATCCCTGACAGAATTTGCAGTGAGTCCACACAGGGTCAGTGGTCTGTAGGACGGACGTGGTGGGGCTCCATTGGGCGCCGGCGAACCGTCTCGTATTGCCCCTGATTGAAGATCAACCCGGCAAATTGAACCTTTCAACAGCCTCCATAGTTGGATCAGCCCGATACTTCTGCCATACTGGACAACTTAATCATTATTTATGACACGCCCACATACCGCCTCTGATTCACCTCCCCACCGTGGCTACGGCCGCAGGCGGGCCATCGTGCTCATTCTGGTACACGTTGTGATCGCCATCCACATCGCGACGTGGCTCATCATCGGCCAGACGCTGGCCCCGCTGGAACTCAACGAGGCGATGTTCACGCTGGAACTGGGCATAGTGACCGTGGGCTTCATCTTCATGGGCCTGATCATCATCTCGACCCTGATCTTCGGGCGATTCTTCTGCTCGTGGGGCTGCCACATCCTGGCCCTTCAAGATCTCACCTCTTGGGGACTCGAGAAATTCGGGATTCGCCCCAAGCCGGTTCGCAGTCGCCTGCTGCTGCTCGGACCGCTGGCTGTGATGGCCCTCATGTTCATCTGGCCGCAGGTCGAGCGGATTGCCCAGGACCGACCCTTCCCGAAACTGCGTGTGACCGAAGATCAAGAGGGCT
Source organism: uncultured Isosphaeraceae bacterium (assembly GCA_964524945.1). Taxonomy (GTDB): domain Bacteria; phylum Planctomycetota; class Phycisphaerae; order Phycisphaerales; family SM1A02; genus UBA12567. Next base: position 6,815 of record CAZGFN010000081.1, on the reverse strand, counting down.
TGGGTTCGCTCGTCACTGCCGACTTCCTCCGCAATTTGCCTGGCCCCGGAATCACCATCCTGACCTTTCTCGTCGTGGGAGGCATCATCGTCTACCTGCTCGGAAGTCGCTCCTTCTGCCGCTACGTCTGCCCCTACGGGGCAATCTTCTCGCTTTCGGACCGGATCGCCCCGAGCAGAATTCGTCTGAACGCCGGAGGCGATTGCGGCTCGTGTGCCGCCTGTACCGCCGCATGCTCCTCGGATATCCGCGTCCATGAGGAAATCAAGCAACATGGGGCCGTTGTCAACCCAGCCTGTCTCAAGGATCTCGACTGCGTCGCCGCCTGCCCCACTGGTGAACTTCGCTGGGGGTGGGCAAAACCCTCTGGATTCAAATCGTGGACCGCCGCCTCGCGGCACAAGCGGTACGACTTCACATGGATCGAGGAACTCCTGGCGCTTGCGGTCAGTGTCGCGGGCTTCCTTGCCTTCCGGGGACTGTATGGCCAGATCCCGCTGCTGGCCGCTGCGGCCTTGGGCATCTTGGCAGGATGGGCCTTCGTATTGGTCATTCATCTGCTGCGGAAGCGTGATGTCCGGCTGATTCCGTTTCAGCTCAAAAGATCTACGAAGTTCCGCATCACCGGCATCGCCGCAGGTGTATTGGCCATCACCTTTCTGGCCTTCATGGTCCACAGCGGCATCGTTCGGCTCCATGAGACGCGAGGGCATACCTTGTGGAAGCAGGCGAATACCAAACACAACCGTACTATCGACGTGGGCTACCTGCTGATGGATGAACTCAACTGGATCCACCGGTGGGGTCTGTGGACACCGCCCTACGTCAACGACCGCCTCGCCCGAACTGCCATGATGCTGAATCGCCCGGACTGGGCGCTCGCCCCGCTGGAACGACTGTCGCGACAGTGGCCGAGCAATGTGCATGTGGCCAATCAGGTACTCGCAGTCCGGGAGGCCGCGAAGTGGGCACCGAGAGAACGCTGACTCGCCTGTTCATGTTTACCGCGTGAGTTTGCGGTACTTGATACGCCGCGGGGTAGCGGCCTCTTCCCCGAGGCGTACGCGGCGATCTTCGTCGTAGGCGGTCCAATTGCCGTGGAAGAACCGCACCCTCGAATCGCCTTCGAAAGCCAGAATGTGTGTCGCAATACGATCGAGGAACCATCGATCATGACTGATGATCATGGCCGTCCCGCCGAATGATTCCAGGCCTTCCTCGATGGCTCGAATCGTATTGACATCTAAGTCATTGGTGGGCTCATCAAGCAGCAGCACGTTGGCCCCCGCCCGGAGGGTGCAGGCCAGTTGGACCCGATTCCGCTCGCCGCCTGAAAGAGTTCCAACCGAGCGTTGCTGCATGGAGCCAGGAAACCCAAACTTCGATACGTATGCGCGGCTGTTGACGAGCACGCCGCCGAGGTCAATTTCCTCTTCCCCATCACTGATGGCTTCCCACACAGTCTTATTGTCGGGCAGCGCATCGCGACCCTGCTGAGCGCAGGCCAAGGAAACCGTTTCGCCCACTCGCACCGTGCCGGCATCGGGAGACTCCACACCGTCGAGCATCCGAAACAGGGTGGTTTTGCCAGCGCCATTTGGCCCGACGATGCCCACGATCGCGCCAGGGGGCACGCCAAAAGTCATGTCGTCGACCAGTACGGTGTCGCCGTAGCCCTTGCGGACTCCGTCCAGATCGACGACCAAGTCGCCCAGCCTCGGACCCGGGGGCACGAAAATTTCCACCGTGGTTGCAGACTGCTTGCGATCTTGGGACATCAGGCTTTCGTACGCCGTGATGCGGGCTTGGCTCTTGGCTTGGCGGGCCTGCGGACTTCGGCGGACCCATTCCAACTCACGCTGTAGGGCTTTTTGGCGCTTACCCTCCTGCCGCTGCTCGACGGCCAATCGAGCCTGCTTCTGCTCAAGCCACGACGAGTAATTGCCTTCCCACGGAATGCCTTCGCCACGATCGAGTTCGAGAATCCATCCCGCGACGTTGTCAAGGAAGTAACGATCGTGCGTCACTGCGATGATCGTTCCGGGAAAACGCTGCAGGTGCTGCTCGAGCCAGGCGACGCTCTCGGCGTCGAGGTGGTTGGTCGGCTCATCCAACAGCAGAATATCTGGATTCTGAAGCAGCAAGCGGCATAGGGCGACACGCCGACGTTCCCCACCGCTGAGCGTGTCGACCGTACGATCGTCAGGGGGGCACCGCAGGGCGTCCATGGCCATTTCCAAGCGGGCGTCGAGATCCCATGCATTGGCTGTGTCCAGGGCCTCTTGGACCTGAGCTTGTTGATCCAGAAGGGCCTGCATGGCGTCATCGTCCATGGGCTGAGCAAAAGCGTCGTTGATGCGGTTGAACTCCTTCATGAGGTCAACCGTGTCCTGCATACCTTCCTCGACCACGGCCCGCACGGTGCGAGTTTCGCCCAGCAGTGGTTCCTGCTCCAAGTAGCCCACGCTGTAGCCAGGGACTTTCTGAACTTGGCCGTCGAATTCAGTGTCGACTCCAGCGATGATCTTGAGCACAGTGCTCTTACCAGCACCATTGAGCCCGAGCACGCCAATCTTCGCTCCGTGGAAATACGACAGCGAGATGTCTTTGATAATGAGGCGTTTACCAATGGTTTTGGACACACCGAGCATGGAGTAGATGATTTTTGGGCCGTCTGACATATGTAAAATTCTACCGCGGGGTGATGGGTGGGTGTCCGGCACTTTCCAGCGTGACCTCGGGAGTACCCTTGCGGACATGCGAACAGGCGTGGATCTTGGCGGCACGAAGATTGAAGCGGTGGTTGTTGATGATGGCGGCTGTGTGCTGGCCCGCCAACGCATGGCCACCCCCGCAGGTGACTATGTGGCCACCGTTGCCGCCATCGCCACACTTGTAGGCGAGGTCGAAGCGGCGGCGGGAGGTGGGGGATCGTCCCTTGGCATTGGCGTTCCTGGGAGTCCATCCCCCACGACCGGTCTGATGCGAAATTGCAACTCAACGGCACTCAATGGTCAACCATTGGGCGTTGATCTAACCAAGGCGATCCATCGGCCCGTCCACATGGCCAATGATGCCAATTGCCTCGCCCTCTCCGAAGCGTTTGACGGCGCTGGGAAAGGGGTGTCCACGGTCTTTGGCATCATTTTAGGAACGGGTGTCGGCGGAGGCGTGGTGGTCGATGGGCACCTCGTACAAGGCATCAACGGCGTAGGTGGCGAGTGGGGACACATACCCCTACCCTGGCCGGCCCCCGCCGAACTGCCTGGAGACACCTGCTGGTGCAGTCGATCAGGTTGCCTGGAAACCTGGCTCTCAGGACCAGCCCTCGAAACTCAGTGGCGAAATGCTGACGGTGCGACCATGTGCGCCACAGACATTGCGTCAGAACATGGCGACTCCGAGGTCATGCAGCAGTGGCTCGATCGATTGGCCCGAGCCACGGCGGTGGTCATCGACATTCTTGACCCCGATGTCATCGTGGTCGGCGGCGGTCTCAACGCCATCGACGCGATCTACACGGATATCCCACGTCGGTGGCCCCAATACGTCTTTAGCGACGAGGTGTGCACCCGCATTGTTCCAGCGATGCACGGCGACAGCAGCGGCGTCCTGGGTGCCGCTCGTTTGGGATAACGCTTGGGAGATGCCTCGCTATTCGTCGTCTTGCACGTTGACCGCGGGTTGATCCATCGGGTCGCCAGTAGCCGATTCCGGGCCGGGCAACAGTGTTGAAGCGCCCGGGGCCAGCGACGATTCGTCCAACGTCGACGTTTGGTCGTATCGCTCACGTGCAATGAAGGGATCTGGGTCGAAGGGGTCGTTGGGCGGTGGTGTACTGGCCTGCATTTGACCTTGTTCACCCATCGCGGCGTTTCCCTCGGCCATGATCGCATCCTCCTGCCCAGCCAATCCCGATGTGTCGATTGGCCCCTTGTTACAGCCAGCAAGCGCAAACAGTCCAATGGCGGTAATCGAGATGTAGGTGCATGGTGTCATGTGCGGTGCTCCCTGAGTCGTATGGATAGCAGGATACTCCAGTCAGAACCGAATGCGTCCAAAGCGAAGTTTGACCGCCAATTTGAGGGGACCATCGCGGCCTTCGATCGGTACACGGCACATCGCCCAAGGGTGCTTGATTGGGACTCGAGTCGTGGCTGAACCAATTCGAAACGCGCCCAACATGGATGAGGCTTCAAAGGCTCGGGCCAAACCATCTTGGTGGGGCTGGCGTCTGGGGAATTTGCCGCCGGGATAGGCAAATGCAGGCGTCAGCGGAAGGTCATGATCGGCGAACCAGCGTTCCCCTCTGCCCAGGAGATCTCGGACGGTGTCTTCGGGCATCTCGTTCCAGTCCTCATGCGTCCAGCCATGGAGCCCCAACTCAACGCCTTCGTGGGCCAACCTTGCCAGTGTTTGGACACTCATCAGCGGTGTTCCCCCACCGTCCCAGAGATTCTCCCCTCCGACCTGCGTGGGCACCACAAAGCACACCGCCTTCATCCCATGGGATTGGAGGATTGGCCACGCTGTATCGGCGAAGTCTTGATACCCATCGTCAAACGTGATCACGATGCTTCGTCGCGTTGGCTGCACGCCCTGCACCAGATCAGCCAGGCTCATGGTCCGCCAGCCGCCGGCGGCCAACTGTTCAATCTGCCGCTGGAATACCTCCGGCGGCACGTTCATGGATGAACCCGCCTCGGGACGGACATGGTGGTACAGCAGTACTGGGACGCGGGCCATTCATGGCAGGGTACCTCGCACTGCGGGTATGGTTCCACAGTGGCCAGCCTCAGCGTCGTACTGATCAGTTTCAACGAAGCAACGCGCATTGATGCGTGCCTGAAGCGTGTGGCGTGGGCAGATGAAATTATCGTGGTCGATTCCTGCAGCACTGATGACACCGTGGCGATTGCCAGTAGCCACACATCACATGTTCATACGGTGCCTTGGCGAGGTTTTGGCCCGCAAAAGAACTACGCCATCGATCTAGCCACCGGTGATTGGATTCTCTCGATCGACTGCGATGAGTACGTGAGCGAACCGCTTGCTGCGGAGATACAGCAGGTGATTGGTGGAGCGACCTGTAATGGGTTCACCATTTCGTTTCGCAATCGCTTCCTCGGACGAACCATGCGATTTGGCCAATGGGCTGGCGAGACCAAGTTGCGGCTCTTTCGCCGTGGCACCGGACGATTTACAGATGTACCCCTGCACGAGCGGCTTGAGGTTGACGGCGAGATCAACCCACTTCGCGGGTGGATCGAGCACGACACGTGCCCAACACGGGAACTTCTCCGGCGAAAGCAATTGGCCTATGCGGGCATCGGTGCACAGGCCGCCATCGACCGTGGTCGCCGTATCTCAATGCTTGGAGCGGCCGCCCGGGCGAGTTGGGCCTTCCTGCGAAGTTATATCGTCAAACTCGGGATGCTTGATGGCGCGACAGGCTGGGCGCTCGCTTGCTGCCTTGGTCAATCCACATGGATCAAATACCGCTGGATTGCTGCGGGAGTCGTTCCCGAAGCGTATCGCCCACGGTCTCGATAGCATGCCCGGCTCAACTGGTGGGGTGGCAGAGCGGTTGAATGCGCCGGTCTTGAAAACCGGTATACGTTTCGGCGTATCGCGGGTTCGAATCCCGCCCCCACCGTTGCCGGCGATGTATGCAGCCTTCCAGCAACAAGCCGGTACCATCGCAGTCATGTTCGCTCGAATCATCATGTTGTTCATTGCGATGGTTCTGCTGGGGGGATGTTTGCCTGGCTCACGCCCCATCGCGGCGACCGTTGAAGTTCGGGATGCCACCACGCACGACCCAGTCTCGGGTGCCACGGTGCACATCAGCGGAGGGCAGCCCTTCGTTCCGCATGGCAAGGCCATTGGACCACCGATTTCTCCGTGGCCAGCACCCCGCTATTCACGACAAGTCACCGATGAGCAAGGCTCGGTCAACGTAGAAATCGCCGGCAATCGCCCGAACTGGCTGACGGTGTCAGACCCTCGCTACACCCCCACCACCATCCTGCTCCGCGCCGATGCAACGAATGTGTACGGGGCGACGAGTTGGACCGGTGATGGTTCATCGAAGTTGGAAGTACGGGCGGCTTCGCCTCAAGAGAGTCGATAGGGCAAGCACATACGCTTTCATTCCGCTCCCACTGAGGGGGAGCGGAGCATTCGCCGTAGGCGACAGGGCGCGGCCCGCTCACTGTATCCGGCCACCTGATGATGGCGGCCAGTTGGCCTGTTGGGAAATACCCGTTATTCGGAGTCCGCCACACCCTTGAACCTCTCCGTTCCACCGACCTTCCAGCCCCACACGGAACGCCTAGTGTGCTTACTATCCTCTTCAGATGGTTGGGTGACGCCTGACTGGATCGGCCAAGGGTTGCCAAGAGGGAACTTGGACTGGATTGTTATAGTGCCCAGCCCTATTTCCCATTTCCCAGTGACCGGATAGCTCCATGACCGATACCCGAATCTCACTCCCACAGCCGCGTCGCCTCGGCCAGACTTCGCGTCGCGACGTCTGGTGGCTACAACCGCTGGTGGTATTCCTGGGCCTAGGTGCCTTTGTCATTTACTCGACTTGGGCGGCCGTCATCGGGGTCAACTACTTCTATGGAGGGGATGGGGCCCATTACCTTTCTCCTTTCTATTCGCCACTCGTTTTCGGCACCGCCCATGAGCCTGCTTTATTCGGTCCACGGCCCGAGTGGTTGCCGATCTGGATCTCGCCTGCCCTCTTCATTCTCTGGGCGCCCGGCGGATTCCGCTTCACGTGCTACTACTACCGGGAGGCCTACTAC
>CAZGFN010000080.1:0-7739 GCA_964524945.1 uncultured Isosphaeraceae bacterium | reverse complement strand
CTACATTTCTGCCGCCAACGGGTTGGAAATTATCACCCCGATGCTTACGGAAAGTGGAACGGCTACGGCGCTGGGCGATGTGGTGGCAGGCTTTACGGTTGATGAGACGCTTGCAGGCGGCGACTCATGGGCGTTCTCGGCCCGGCTCGTCGTGACGGACTTCACCGAAGTGCTCGATGACATCACAACGACCATCAAAGAGTTGGATGTGCCTCCGACGCAGGTCCAGGTCGAGACTGCCATTCTGCAGGCGGCCGTGCAGGAGAACAACGCCTTTGGCATCGATTTCTCCTTCGTAACAAGTTTGAATTTCACCGACTTCATAGGTGTTGGCTCACCCCAAGGTGGACCCGTTGGCGGCCAAGGCGATCCGGTCAGCCCGGTGGGTATCGTTGGCAACTTGGTAGACGGTCTGACCAGAACGAATAATGCCATCGCTGGGCAGGGCAATATCGGCGGGCAGGGGGAAAGCACGTTTACGATGGGTATCATCAAAGATGGCTTTTCGGTCTTCCTGCGGGCACTCGATGATGTCACCGACACCTCTGTGCTCGCTCGGCCAAAGGTGCTCTGCTTGAATCGTCAAAGGGCCAAGATCCACGTCGGTCGCGATGTGGGCTACATCACTACGACCCAGACAGATACGTCGACGACGCAGGGGCAGGAGTTCCTGCCCACAGGCATCGAATTGAGTTTCCGCCCATTCATCTCACCCGACGACATGATCCGAATGGAGTTGCATCCGAGCCTCTCTGATGCGGTGGCGAGGCCGGCTTTGAGTCTGAACGGACAGACAGTCACGGTGCAGGACAAGACGACCAACGACATCATCACCAATGTTCGCGTTCGCGATGGCGAGACCATTGTGCTTGGTGGGTTCTTCCAGGAGAAGAGCATCGTGACTCGACGTCAAGTGCCGCTGCTGGGCGATGTGCCCTTGTTCGGACATGCATTCCGCGGCCAGGACGACACGATCGACCGGGTCGAGATCATCTTTCTCCTGACGCCGACGATTGTGAAGGACGAGCAACTGTATGAGATCGGCCAAGAGAGCCTCGAGATCATAGACACCGTGCGAATGGGTGTTCGCAGTGGGCTGCTTCCGTGGAGCCGCGAACAGGTCACAGCCAATTACAACCGTGATGCACTGAATGCCTACCGAAACGGCGAACTGGACTTGGCGATGTATTACGCCAATGCGTCACTGCGTCAGGATTTGAATCAACCCGAACTTCATCGCTTCCAAGAGCAGTTGACGGGCGATCGCAAGAAGCACTGGGAAAAGAGCATCAACCAACGCATAATGACTCGGGAAATGAACCTCATTCCAGTTGGTCGACTCGACCCAATCGAGCCGGTCGAGCACTTTGATCAGGATGAGCGACCCGCCCCCGCACCGGCGATTCCTCCGCCACCGCCCGAACCGGCGCAGTCGAGTAGCGCTGATGCTGATGAGCCGGCCACGCTGGCCGCCGGTCTACAACAGGGCACATTCGGGGAGGGGCACGAATGAAGCGGTTTCTGATGATCTCGCTGGTAGGGGGTGCCTTGGCGATGATGGGATGCAACGGTCCGAGCCTGCATGGCAAAGAGATGCGCAAGGAAGCATATTCCCGCATGGATGCGGTCAATGCTCAGATGGTGCACAAACAGGCTGTGTCTGCATTTGAAACTGGACAACTTGAGCGTGCGCGGACATTAATGGCCGCGGCCATCGATCGTTATCCAGAGGAGCCAACGTGGTTCGTCCTGCTCGGTCGGATCTTGATGGAGCAGCACCGACTCGATGAGGCTCGCCGCAGTTTTGAGCACGCCATCCAGTTGGGCGAAAGTAGCAGCGAGGTACGCTACTACCTCGGTGTGTTGTATGAACGCTGGTCGGATGACGACAAGGCCGTCGAGTACTTCTCCCAGGCCGTGGAGGCCGATGCCGGACGTCCGCAGTACGTTCTGGCGTGGGCCGAAGCACTCATCGCCGTGGGTGAGGTCGATCAGGCATTCGAAGTCGTAGCTGAACGCATGGACCACTTTGAACATCACGCCGGCCTTCGCCACTTGCAGGGGCATTGTGAAATGCTTCGAGGCAATTACGATCACGCCGTGGCCGCCTGTGAGGCGGCGTTGCTGCTGGCGCCGGAAGATCAGGGCATGATGACCGATCTGGTCCACATGATGTTTGCTTCAGGGCAGTGGGGCAATTGTCTCACACGGCTGGAGAACATCAAGCAACTGCGAGGCCAACTTCCTCCAGCGTTGCAGCGTTTGGAAGTGCGGGTACTCATGGCTCTGGGCCGATCGACCAAGGCACGTTCGACCCTCAAGTTGCTTTGTGAGGCTTCTCCCGATGATGCGGGGCTTTGGCATGAATACGGTCTGCTGGCCTGGGATGTCGGCGACTGGGATGGACTGGCTCGATCAGTCGATCGCCTTGAACTTCTCGAAGCCTTCCCATGTGACCGAGAACTGTTCAGGGCCTTGATTGAACGCCGTGAGGGGCACTGGCCCCAAGCCGCAGCGAGGCTAGAGCGTTTGGTCGAGCAGTTCCCGGACCGTCCTGCGATCTGGGCTGTGTTGTCGACGATTCGGCATCGGATGGGGGATTTTGACGGAAGTGAGAAAGCACGCGACATCGTGGTCAAGTGGGCCTCCAACTCGGCCGATGGGACAAGCGTGTCAGGGGTGTACGGCACCCACGGTCCCTGACGGACCGCATCCCTGGCCGGCACGAGGTCGGCATGCAGATTCTGATTCGATCAATCCTTGGCGGCGCGGCGCTTGGCGCGCTGTCACTGACCGGCGGGCTTGCGACGATGTTCGCGGCGACGGCCTTCGGAATCGCCGCTGATCCGTGGCTGATCGTGGCTGGTGCAGTCCTCTGCACAACAATCGTCGCAACGATTTCCTTCATGTCGATGACCCGGGCGATGCAACGCCTGCAATCAGAGCTCGAGGGCGATGGCATTGCGATCGCAAGTCAGGGTCCTCGATGGCTGCGAAGCGTACTTCGCACGATGACCGACTACCAGGTTCGCCATCGTCAAGCAGAAGCCGCCTGGCGCACCCGCCAACGCGAACTAGAGATTAATGCCAAGATGGCCGTTGGTGGTCAGCGTCAAGCCGAGGCTGTATTGGGCGTCATGGACGAAGCTGTACTTGTGTGCAACATCTTCCAAGAGGTCATGTTCATTAATCCAGCTGCGGGCGCGATGCTCGGTTGCGATCCGACAACCGCGGTAGGCCGTCCTATTAGCGAAATCGTCAGTGACGCAATAGTGCGTCGGATTATTCAAGACACACTTGATGCTGGCGTTGGCGTGGATCCACGGCGATGCGAATTGTCGCTTGACGATATCAGTGGCGAGTCGGCTTGCGAGATTGTGTCGGCCTGCGTTCCTGATGATCGCGGTCGTACGTCGTCCGTCGTCACCGTGCTGCACGATCTCAGTCGCGAACGCGAGATCTCCCAACTCAAGAGTGAATTTGTCTCCAAGGCCAGCCATGAATTGCGGACACCGCTTTCGTCAATGCGTGCCTATGTGGAGATGCTGGTCGATGGCGAGGCTGAGGACGACGCCACCCGAAACCAGTTCTACGGAATCATCCAGGCCGAGACTGAACGGCTGTCGCGGCTTGTAGACAACATGCTCAACATTAGCCGTATCGAAGCAGGAATCATTGAGGTGGATCGTTCAATGGTCGACGTTCGTGAACTTGTTGAAAATGCAGTTCGGACAATGGAGCCCCAAGCTCGTGAGCGTCGTATCACCCTGCATGCCGAGATTTCTCAGCTTGGTGCAACAGTCTGCGGTGATGCTGACATGCTATGTCAGGTGGTTGTCAACCTGCTCTCCAATGCCGTGAAGTACACCCCTGAGGGTGGCCGGGTGACGGTGTCAGTCGACAGCGACACGCTCACCCGAAGCGTACACGTTGCGGTGTCTGACACCGGACTGGGCATTGCGCCAGTAGATGCTGAGCACGTCTTCGAAAAGTTCTATCGCGTTGAGAATTATAAGCGTGTGGCAAAGGGAACCGGCCTTGGGCTGAACCTGTGCCGCCACATCATTGAAACGGTGCACCGTGGCCAAATCGGCCTCGAGTCCACTCTTGGAATGGGATCCCGGTTCTGGTTCACAGTTCCGATGGGTCAAGAGCCCGCCTTGCTGGCGGCGTAACGAGGTTTCTGAATGTCCCGACGAATTCTTGTGGTTGACGACGAGTCACACATCCTCCATGTGCTCTCACTCAAACTCCGCAACAGCGGATTCATCGTCGACACGGCGGTGGATGGCGAGGATGCACTCCATCAAGTGGCTGCGATGCCACCAGATTTGGTGATCACCGATCTCCAGATGCCATACGTCAACGGCATTGAGTTGTGCCGCGCCATGATTGATGATCCAGCGACCGCCGACATTCCGATCATCATCCTAACGGCTCGTGGATACGCGCTTGGAAGCGAAGCTTCGACACTCTCTAATGTCCGGCAGGTTGTGAGTAAGCCATTCAGCCCACGAACGATTCTCGAACAGGTTCGCCGTGTTCTTGGAACCGAATCCGACAGCATGGAGCGTGCCGCGTGAGGACGATATCCAATAGTCATGTACGAACACACTGCAGTGAACTGCAGTCGCTCCTGCGAGATCTCGGGTTGATTCTCGTCTCCTGCTCGGTGGATGGCCAATTGACCGGCCGTCGGAGCGAAAGGGACTGGCTCGCCGATTTGCTTCAGTCTCCAACAATCATTCGACGCGCACTGGCCCAGGCCGCCGACAACTGGCAGGGCCAATCGCGACCGGGACCGGTCGAACTGGTTCCCGGACTGTGGGCTGCGCCAGCACTGCTGCAAGAGCGTCGAACCGCTGTTGGGTTCACGTGTGCGTTGATTCCTACACGTGATTTGTTGGAGAGCGAACACTTGATGGCCATGTGCCAAGCTATCGGCCTCGATGGTCGGGTATGTCGCGAGCGACTCCGCCGCATGTCACTTCCTGAGGCCAGTGAGGTTCGCCGTTTGGGCGTGCTCTTTGGGCGACTGTGGTCAGATCGGCAGGCTCGCCATCGCCGCGAGCAAACACTGGAGCAGGTCGGTCGCGAACTGGCCGAGACGTGGGAAGAGATTAACCTTCTGTATTCGATCACGGACAAAATGAGTGTTGAATCTCGACCGCATCGGTTTGCGGCGCAGGTCTGTCAGGAATTGCTTCATACACTCCCCTATTCGTGGGTCGCGGCCTACATTGATCGCGACGGCGAAGGTGATGGCCGATTGATCGTTTCGGGAGATGCACCGCGTGACCGCTCTGCACTCCGCACGCTACTCTCGAGTATTGCGGACCGCGACGGACTGTCTGGTCCACTCATGGCAGGAACAGTGGCTGGCGACGATCCCGAACTCGACTCGCTCGGGACAGCGGGTGTAGCTCATCCCATAGGGCGCAACGGAAAGATCATCGGTCTTCTGGTCACCGGTGACAAGCAGGGGATTGATGAGTCACCATCATCGGTGGACATCAAACTGCTGTCTGCGGCTGCGGCCCACATTGGGTTGCACCTAGAAAACGCAGGTCTCTTTGAAGATGTCAACGCAATGTTCCTTGGAACACTTGAAGCCATCACGGCATCAATTGATGCCAAGGATCGATACACGTGTGGTCACTCTCGCCGCGTGGCGCGACTGACTCGCCAACTGGCCGAGGCGATTGGGCTGGACGCCCAGACCGTGCAGCGGATGCACATCGCCGGGCTGGTACATGACGTAGGCAAGATTGGTGTCCCTGAGAACGTTCTGTGCAAGTCGGGCTCGCTCAGTGAAGATGAGTTCGGTCAGGTCCGTCGACATCCCGAAATTGGTTGGAACATCCTCAAGGACATTCCTAACTTTGGTGACATTCTTCCGGGCGTTCGGCATCATCATGAGCGATGGGATGGTGGGGGGTATCCAGATGGTCTCGCAGGCGAAGAGATTCCTCTGTGCGCCCGTCTCATTACGTTGGCGGATGCATTTGATGCAATGTGTTCGACACGTACCTATCGGACCGCTATGGATCGCACGAAAGTACTGGACATTATTCGGGATGGTGCTGGGTCACAGTTTGATCCATCGCTTGTCTCGGCCTTCCTCTCGCTGGACTTTGGTGAGTGGGAGCAACTCGTCGCTGCGCACCGTCTCGATGAGACGCCTGCGCCGTTGGAGGACGCGGCATGAATCTGCAATGGGAAGATCACCGAAGCGGCACCGTGGTGCATTTGTCTGGCGAGTTGGTCACCGACGATGTTGACGTGCTGCGGCGTCGTTGCGAAGAACGCGTTTCGCATGGACTTCGCTTGATTGTCGATATTCGAAATTGTGATCGTGTCGATTCTGCTGGCCTGGAAGCTCTGCTCTGGCTGCATGATCGCGTACAGGGATTGGGTGGTCAGTTTCGACTTGTCCGTGGTGGCGGTCAGCCAGCCGACGCCGTTCAAGTGACCCGGCTCGACCGACGACTTGCGGTGCACACCACCCTTGAGGCCGCCGCACGCTCCTTTTCGAAAGGACAAGCAGCATGAGTGACCGTTGGGCACAAGGCAATATTGACATGGTGACCGAAGTCCCGTTGGGGCAGTTGCTGGTCGATCGGGGCATCATCTCGGTCGCAGATCTCGAACGAGCGCTCGATTGGCAGCGTGAGCACGACAATGCTCATTTGCTCGGTGAGGTTGTGCAGCGTCTGGAAATGGCCTCGGAAGATGACGTCGTTGAGACGCTCGCAGAGAGTTATGGCGTTCCTTTCGTGCGGCACGTCGCGCGAACGGCAGATCCAACCGTAATTGACCTGTTGCCCCGCGAGTTCATCGAGGAGCACCGAGTCCTTCCACTCTTCCTTGTTCGTGGTGTGCTGACCGTCGCGGTGGTGGAGCCAAGCAATCTGATTCTTGGCGAAGAAATCGCCCGCATTACCGAAAACCAGGTCGAACTGGTGGCAGCGACCCGCACTGAGATTGAGTCAGCCATCCGCTCATGGCTGCCTTCGGCCAATGTATTTGTGATCGATGACATCTATGAAGACATCGCTGATGAAGACTTCGCTGTCATCGAGCGTCAGGCGACCGAACTGGCTGACCTTGAAGAAGTCGCTGGCCACGGTCCGGTGGTCAAACTTGTCAACTACATCATCTACACGGCTGTCCAGGAGGGTGCGTCTGACATCCATATCGAGCCCGACGACAATTGTCTCCGCGTGCGGTACCGGGTTGATGGTCGGCTCTACGAGAAGCTCTCGCCTCCCCATCGCATGCATCCGGCCATTGCAAGTCGCATCAAGATCATGTCGAATCTGGATATCTCTGAACGCCGCGTTCCGCAGGATGGCGACTTCAACGTGATGATGGATGGGCGACCCATCGATCTGCGTGTGTCAACGATGCCCGGCAAGCATGGCGAGAAGGTCGTCATCCGAATCATCGACAGTCGAAACAGCCGTATCGGCCTAGAGCAGTTGGGCTTTAGTCCCCGCATGCTTGAGGCTTGGCAGGGCATTGTTGAGTGCCCCAACGGTGTTGTGCTAGTTACTGGCCCGACCGGTTCGGGGAAATCAACAACGCTCTATAGCGTGCTTGGGTCGATCAACGCCGAGGACCAGAATCTTTCGACGATCGAAGATCCGGTCGAAGCGAGGCTGCCAGGTGTCAATCAGGCGCAGGTCAACACCCGCGCGGGATTCACTTTCGCGGGGGCGCTCCGTGCCATGCTTCGT
>CAZGFN010000079.1:0-7841 GCA_964524945.1 uncultured Isosphaeraceae bacterium | reverse complement strand
CCCATGCGCGTGCTCGTTACTGGTGCTGCCGGCTTCATCGGCTCATTCACCACCCAGCGACTGCTTGATCGCGGTGATCGTGTGGTCGGACTGGATAATCTCAACGACTACTACGACCCGACGCTCAAGCAGGCGCGGCTTGATCGCATCATGGATCGGACCGATGCAGATCGCTTTACGTTCGTCAAGGCTGACCTCGAGGATCGCGACGCAATGGAACGCCTGTTTGCCGATCACCGCTTCGATCGCGTGGTCCACCTCGCAGCCCAGGCTGGCGTGCGGTACTCGCTGGAAAACCCGCACGCCTACATCAACGCCAACATTGTCGGCTTCACCAACATTCTCGAAGGCTGCCGACATAACGACATCGAACACCTCGTCTTCGCCTCGACCTCGTCGGCCTTCGGAAGCGATACGGCCATGCCGTTTTCCGAACACCGAGGCGGTGACCATCCCATCACGCTCTACGCGGCCACCAAACGCGCCAATGAACTGATGGCCCACTCCTACGCATCGCTCTTCAATATCCCATGTACGGGACTTCGCTTCTTCACCGTCTATGGTCCATGGGGCCGTCCAGACATGGCGCTCTTTAAATTCGCCAAGGCCATGCTCGAAGGTCGCCCCATCGATGTCTTTAACTTCGGCAAGCACCGCCGAGACTTCACCTATGTCGAAGACATTGTGCAGGGCGTCGTCCGGGTGCTCGATGCACCAGCCCAGGCCGACCCCACATTCGACACTGATACACCCGACCCCGCCGTAAGTAATGCGCCCTGGCGCATCTACAACATCGGAAATGGAAAGCCCGTTGAACTGATGCACTACATCGAAGTGCTTGAGCAAAAACTCGGCATCAAAGCCGAGAAGAACCTGCTGCCCATGCAGCCTGGTGACATCGAAGCAACATGGGCTGACAGTGGTGATCTCTCACGCGATCTCGGTTACCAACCAGATACATCCGTTGAAGAAGGTGTTGGTGCCTTCGTCGACTGGTATCGCGACTACTACAGTGTTTAGAACCCCACTATTGGGTGGGGAGATCTCGCACGTGCCAGATAGCGTGGTGGTCACCACTGGCATCAACGAGCAGATCTGACCACGCTGCCACACCAAAGTCGATGACCGCCAGCGAGGCCGGTGACATTGACACGGGCGATCCACCAAGTACCGCCGCGGCTTCTGAAATGCCCGGGTTGTGGCACACCACTAAAACCGTTGGCCCGTGCGCCACTGAAACCGCTTCAACGATGTCGTCAACGCATGGCATATACAACGATCGACTGGTCTGCACGTGGGGCGGATTCTCAAACTGATCCGCCACAAGTTGCGCGGTCATGCACGCGCGAAGCGCTGTCGATGCAATGACCTCATCAGGCCGAATCCCCTGCTTGATGAGCCACTGGCCCACCCGCGGCGCCTCACTCAATCCTTGATCATTGAGTGGTCGGTCATGATCCAGAACATCCTGGGGATTCGCTGGCTTGGCGTGTCGCATTAGCAGCAATCGCTTCATCTCATTGCTCCTTGCCATCATCGATATTCGTTTTCCTAAGCACACTGGCAAGCGTGTGCACACCGATCCGACGGCGGACATCCGGTGGAAGGCTCGATTTGGCCTTGCGGACTGCAGAGAGCGACTGTGTATCGATAGCGACGACTTCCACGCGATCAACACGCTCGGCGGCAACCTGCTTCAACCACTTGCCCGCCGATCGGCGATCCATGCGAATCGCCCAGCCCACCGGCCCAACATCTGCAACTTCCTGCACAACATCAAATGGCTGCGCGTCCCGTCGTTCCGCGCGTTCACCCGTCCTCCGCACCCACCGTGCAATACGAGCGGCCAACCATGCTCGCGGGCGGTCGTCGCCGCCTTGAAGAACTGATAGTGGGCCGCCAATCGCCTCGGCTAGATGATGTGTCGGCATCCATACGATCTGGCGACCGATGTGGAATATTTCAACGTGCCCGGCCTCGACCAACCGACGACCAGTCGCCCGAAGTAGTGACGGGGACAGCCCAATACGCCGACCGATTTCCGCCGCAGTCCGCCATGGTGACTCTAGCAGCGCCATACCTGCGAGCCGTTCGACCCCACCAATTGATGGGGCATCTTGGTCACTCGCTGACGTGGGCAACTCGCTGATTGTCGTACTTCGGGCGCGTGTGTCTTTGGCCGCTTCTACTTCTGCTCGCATCGCCCGCCGACGCATGGTGGCAAACGTGCCCTCAGAAGCAGGCCCATCGTCAGCAGCCAATGTCTCATCAGGCACTTTGCGAACCCATGTGCCGTCTGCGTTCATGGTCCACGCGTCACGCCGGTCGGCAGCCTGTACATTCATGATCGTGTTGAGTCGCTTTTTTGCCGAGTGGTCTTCGATAGGCGTAACGACCTCAACCCGCTGTGTGAGATTGCGGTTCATCCAGTCAGCCGACCCAATACACCAAACACCCTTGAGTGGGTCTGCTGACCCGGCGGCAAAGTGAAAGATGCGAGCATGCTCAAGAAACTCACCGATGATGGAGGTAATGCGAATATTCTCGGTGTATCCAGGGACGCCAGCACGCAGACAACAGAAGCCGCGAATGAACAGGTCAACGGGCACGCCTGCTTGGGATGCACGGATGAGTGCATTCATCATCACCGTATCTTCAAGTTGATTCATCTTGGCGATGATTCGCGCTGGGCGACCTTGCTTTGCCGCGGCGATTTCATCTTCAATATATTCAATCATCCGCTTTCGAAGCGTGATGGGTGCCACAAGAAGTTGTTCATACTCGCGGTGGTGTGAACAACCAGTGAGGTAGTTGAAGAACTGCACGAGATCGTCCGTAATGGATTCGCGGCACGTGAGCAATCCGCAATCGGTGTAGAAGTTGGCAGTACTGGGGTGGTAATTCCCCGTACCGATGTGTGCATACGCGCGATAGCCGTCCCTCTCCCGGCGAATGACCAGTGAACATTTTGCATGCGTCTTGAGTCCAACAACGCCATATGCAACGTGAACGCCGTGTTTTTCAAGCGTCCGCGTGAGTTGTAAGTTTCGATCTTCATCGAATCGGGCGCGGAGTTCAACCAGACAGGTAACCTGCTTCCCCGCCTCTGCGGCACGAAGCAAACTGCGAATAAAGGGAGAGTCTGGCTCCGTTCGGTACAAGCACTGCTTGATCACCACGACATCAGGATCGTCGGCCGACTCGGCAATAAACCGCTCGACTGATGCGCGGAAAGAGTCGTACGGATGGTTGACAAACACATCTTCTCGAGCAATGGCGTCGAAGATTGGTTCATGCGGATCGGCCAATTTTGTTGGCACAATGGGTCGCCATCGTGGCGCGGCCAGATCCGGACGATCAAAGCGTGTCAGATCCAGTACGCCGCCCCATTCAAGTGGCCCGCTTCGCTGATGATGCGCTGACGGATCGAGTTCGAGTTCCTCAAGCAGTAATTGCACCAGGGCTGGGGACGGATCAGGGGGTGTTTCCAAACGGACAGCCTCGGCGAGTCGGCGGTGGCGGAGCGAGGCACGCACCCATTCGGCGAGATCCTCCACATCATCGTCTTCACCCTCTTCAAGGCCGATACCACGTGTAACGCGGAACTCGAGCACATCGAGAATACGAAGCCCGGGAAAGATGGACTCAAGATTGCGGCGCACGATCTCTGCAACGCGGACCACACGGCATGGTGTTTCGCCCCGAATATCACCAACTGGTCCAGTCGAAGAAACACGGATCCACGATGGGATGAGATCTGGAACCTTGACGCGAGCGAATCGTGTCTTGTCTTCGCCGGGTTCTGCCAACATGACACCGAAATTACGCGACAAGTTGGAAATAAATGGGAAGGGGTGGCCTGGGTCGACGGCCAATGGCGTCAGCAGCGGAAAGACGCTCTTGTGGAACCATTTGTCGACGCGCGATTGCAGGCGGGCGGGGAGGTCTTCGATCGCGGTGATGCGAATACCTTCACCGCGAAGTGCTGGCTCAAGGGCTTCTGTCCAAAGCCGTTCTTGTTGCGACTGCAACTGCTGCACCTTCTTGCGAGTTGCATCGATTTGCTGCTGCACGGACAAACCATCATGCGTTGGTTTCTCAAGTCCCAGTTCGATTCGCCGACGCAGCAAGGCGACCCGCTTCATGAAGAACTCATCGAGATTGCTTTCACAAATGCCCAAAAACCGAAGCCGGTCAAAGAGACGCTTCCGATCATCCTGCGCTTGGGCGAGCACCCGCTCATTAAAGTCCAGCCATGCCAGATCGCGTCCGACAAAGAGATCGGACTTGGACGGATGGCCGGCAACTGATGGCGCTGGGGTGTTGGTGCTGGGGTTGGGTGTGTTCATAGAGGCCTTGGGGAGACACCCATGATATGGGCAGAGGAATCAGAAACCCAAGAATCGCATGGCGGCAACGGGCGTTTGGGCGACATATCGCATCGCTGGGCCTTCCAGTTTGCCTCCATGAATGGTGATGGCCCAGATTATTGGAGTGACTCCTTTCCGGGGCTAAACACGTTGAGTTGCACCCGCCGAGTCATTTTGTGCCACGGCATGTACTTGGCTTGCTCAAATAGCGGATTGTCCGGCTTGGAAATGTGCCACCCATCTGCAAACAACTTGTCAACAGTCGGACGCTGTCGCATCACGGTGATTTGCGCGACACGTCCCGCATATTCGTTGAGCAGCAATCGGCCAGCCATCTCATCTTGTATCTGATGATCGTCTACAGCGAGCAGTCGGTCGTTTGAACTAAGCCCAATGGCTTTCGCCGTCGTATCTGAGAGTACGCGGCTGATCTGAGCGCCCATCGCCGGAACTGGCTCACCTGGATGTCGCAGCATCCATTGATCGCGCTTCTCTCTCATCATCGGCCGGGAGGCAGTGCTCGCCCAGCCGCCGAAGGCGCGCATCTCATGGCTGAAATAGACGCCCAGTACCGGAGGCCACGAACGCTTCGCCCAAAATCGAGCGTCAATGTGATACGGATCGACCCATACGTCCACCATGGCTGGTTCCCAGCCAATGGTCGTGATATCACCAGTGAAGTTCCGAGTGCCTGTGACGCGCACAGACTCGGTGTACAGCGTTGGGCGACTTCCCTGCACACTCTTGGTTGTCGGCGGAGGGTCATTCACTTCTGCCACGGCGATGGCAGCACCATGATCCTGCGCCAAACGCATGACCGACTCGGGGCCCTGCCCGCTGCTGCGAGATGCAGACTCGCCGATGGGTACATAACCCGTATTGAGATACGTATTGAATCGCTCCTCTGCCACTTCCATCGGTACATCGGGGGACATGCCCGTCGTCTCGAGCATGATGACCTCGGGCGTATCGCACCAGACAACACCGAACAACGCGCGACCCCGTGTGTCGCCGCCTGGGAGCAACGTTTCATACTCCTGAGTCAGGGCGGGTTTACAGGCCGACATGCACACGATGAGCGTGGCGGAGATGCTTGCAAGGATGGGCCCAGTAGTTGACATGCGTCAAACAATACACGGGGGTCACCTTTGGTGGCTCAATCAGAAGGATGCCCTGAATTGAATCTCATTCCCGCTCGCCACACATCGCGTGCCAGGGACAGCCCGCCAAGTGATCATTGACCATTCCAACCGCCTGCATGAAGGCGTAGCACACGGTCGGGCCGGTCCACTTGAAACCCAGTGATTTGAGTTCCTTGGCCATCGCATCACCTTGGGGTGTACGCGCTGGAACTTGGTCATCATGCTTCCAGTGATTCACGATCGGCTCGCCATCGACATGCGCCCAGAGAAGATCTGAGAATGACCGACCCGCATCTCGCAGGTCACAAAATAACCGCGCGTTGTTAATGCACGCTTCTACTTTTGTCCGGTTTCGGATGATGCCCGGATCGGTCAACACACGTTCCACCCGCGCAGGCATCCAACGCGCGAGTGTGTCGGGGAAGTCCAGTTGCAACTTCTTGATCATCACATCACGTTTTCGAAGCACGACCAGCCAAGATAGCCCTGACTGAAAGGCGTCGAGCATCAGTTTCTGAAACAAGGCCACGTCGTCACAAACCGGAACGCCCCACTCCTGATCGTGGTAGGCAACATACTGGGGATCGGTCCCGCACCATGTACATCGGGCTGGTTCGGGCATGCCACCACCGTAACGGAATTGATGGCCTGTTAGTATTTGATGATGCTTCGAATTGTGTCTCTACACAAGTCATATGGCGACCATGAAGTCCTTCGGAGTGTGTCGCTGAGGGTTGATGCCGGGCAAATCGTCGCGATTGCTGGGCCCAATGGTGCTGGCATAATTCGGATTGGAAACATTGATGTCCTGCAAAACAGCCTCGGCGCTCGACGCGAGTTCTGATCATCTCCTACCCTCCTAACTATGCGGGCACTGCTCGGTAGCGGCGGGGTGCGGACGGATGAGCGCCGAGCGCTCTATGTTCAGGAGATGCGTCGTCACTTTGGTGATGTGTCACAGGTGCTCTTTGTGCCGTGGGCTTTGGATGATCACGACCGATACCTCGAACTGATGCGGGAGCGCGGGCTCGATGCTGGCTACGACCTCGTTGGCTTGCACACGTTTGATGATCCGCTGCAAGCGATCGCACAGGCCCAAGCAATTTCGGTTGGCGGCGGCAACACATTTCGACTCACCTGGGAACTCCACCGAACCGATGCCATGCAGGCGATTCGGCTGCGGATACTGGATGACGACATCCCTTATATGGGAGTGAGCGCCGGCACAAATATTGCGTGCCCAACTATGCAGACGACCAATGACATGCCGATCATTCACCCGCCATCATTTGCGACGCTGGGATTGGTTCCCTTCCAGATCAACGCGCACTACTTTTCGGGATCGACATGGGTGGAACAACCAGATGATGCTTTCCTGCAGCACTTTGGCGAAACTCGTGACGACCGAATTCGGGAATACCACGAGATGAACGATCTCACTGTCATCGGACTTCGTGAAGGATCGTACCTTCGCTGCATCGACGATTCGGTCGTATTAATCGGGGCCGATGCGAGGCTCTTTGTTGCTGGTGAACCGCCCATCGAAGTGCCCGCCGGGGAAGAGCTCGCCGACCGGCTCTGCGGTCACTGACCTATCGACGAATTCATAGCGTGAACACCTTGCAGCATTGGCTTCATTGTGTTCCCATGCAACTCATGCATCCGGTCAGAATGATTATGTGCGGTGGTCTCTTGTCGCTTTCTGCGTGCAAGGTCGGTCCGAACTACGAACCCCCCGTGACGTCGATCCCAGATCGATACGCATGGGCTGATCCAGAGCAGACTACTCCGCCGGCGGAACCCACCACTTGGTGGCGGCTCTTCCACGATCCCGTGCTGGATGATCTGATGGCGCGGGCGAGCGTAGCGAACTTCGATCTCCGCATCGCGGCGGAGCAGATCGTGCAATATCAAGCGATGTATGGGGTGGCGTCTGCTGACCGCTTCCCTGACATCAATGCGATGGCATCCTATAGCCGTGAACGAACGCCGTCAGGTGACTTGAGTGTTCCGGGATTCGCTGATGCAGGTGCCAACAACGACTGGGTTCTTGGATTGGATGCGAGTTGGGAGATTGATCTCTTTGGACGCATCGCTCGAGCCATTGAAGCCTCACAAGGTGACTTGCAGGCAATCATTGAAGACTGGCGCTACGCGATGGTCACAGTGCGAGCTGAAGTAGCCACGACATATATCGACATCCGTACCACGCAGGCTCGACTCAATGCTCTGCAAGCCAATCTGGGTGCCCAAAGACGGTTTGTCGAGTTGCTCGAACAGCAGTATCGGGCTGGCACCACCACAGAAGCGGCAGTCTCCCAAGCGGCGG
>CAZGFN010000078.1:290-7951 GCA_964524945.1 uncultured Isosphaeraceae bacterium | reverse complement strand
TCGTGTGACCTTGGCGTTGGAACTGTCATCACCGACTTTGACGATTTGGAGGCTGGCCTTGCCGCGGGGTAGTACGCCGGTTTTTGGATCGATTTGAATCTGTTCACCGCCGTCGTAGACCTCAAATTGCATGCCCAGTGTGACTTGGTCGTTTCGACCCAGATCAATATAGACGTGGTCGCCGGATCCGACGACATCGATGATGTGGCCGTCCACGAGCATGGCAGGATCGGCGGACTTGAGTCGGTCGCGATTCATTCGGGTTTCGTGTTCGGCTAAGCGCCCGCGGAGACGAACATTGTTTTCACGCAGTTTGTCGGTTTCTGATTTGAGGCGAGCAACGTCGGTGCGGTTGCGGGTGCGACTGCTTTGCTGGGCGTCATTGAACCCGGTGACAGCATCGTCGATTTTCGCGGCATAGGTTGCGTCGGCTTGCACGTAGGGCTGAAGTCGCTTTGTTTCCATCGCCAGCAGGGACTTTCGCTCTGCGATGGCCATGGCCAACTGGGCGCGAAGATCATCTGAGACCGCTTGGGCAGTCTTCGCATTTTGATCGGCGACCTGAGCGGCATTGTTGGCATCTTGCAATTGTCGGTTGAGATCGATCACGTGTATCGCCAAGGTGCTTCCCTCGGGGACGCCCATGGTCGTGCCAAATGTTTGCACATCCTCGAGTGTAGCGCCGCCGTCGAGGCCAAAGCCGTATTGACGGATGGCATCGGACTCATTCCACATGAAGCCCATGACTGAGTCACGACCACTTCGATTTTCCATTGTGGCAAGCCAGTCGGAGGCCCGTTCTTGTTTGGTGACATAGTCGGACAGGGCATTCTGTGCCTCGGTAGCAGACTCCTTGGCCGTCCCGACTTCGGTCCAGAGCAGAATGCTGCCGACGAGCAGCAGCACCGTCAGGAGGACGAAGACAATCAGAGAGATGATGATGCCAGTGCTGGCGGACGTTCGAATAGCCATAGCGTGGGGGACTCCAAAATCACCGGATCAATGATCGATCGCGAGCGAACAGGGAAGTTTCTCCTCCTTGGCCCGGTCAGTCAAGACGGAGCAGCCATTGAGCCAGTAATTCGTGCCGGCTCAATCGTTTCCTGTGGCGACTCTGGACACCTCGTCAGGGGTGGTCAGGCCCTCCAAGACGGCCTGCCGTCCAGCCATGGCAAGCGTTGTGAGGCTTCCATCTTGGTTTGCGGCCTTGGCCAGATCGCCCGAGGAAGCCCGATGGAGCACTTGCTGGCGAATTTGAGGCCCCATTTCCAAGAACTCATAGAGCCCGACTCGGCCTCGGAAGCCAGTTTGCCGGCAGGATCGGCAACCGATTCCACGGCGGAGTTGGGTGCCTGCCCGCATCTCAAGCCACGGCGGCAATTCGTCCAGAGTAGGGGTCCAATCGGTACTGCACTCCTTGCACACTCGGCGGACCAATCGCTGGGCCAGGACGCCCTCGACACTGCTGGCGACCAAGAAGGGCTCCACGCCCATGTCCTGTAGCCGAGGCATGGCTCCCGCGGCGTCGTTGGTGTGCAGGGTTGAGAAGACCAAGTGCCCAGTCAGTGATGCTTGAATGGCTGCTTCGGCCGTCTCACGATCGCGAATTTCACCCACCATGACGATGTCCGGGTCGTGCCGAAGCACAGCGCGAAGTCCGGCGGCAAAGCTCATGCCCACGTCTGTGTGAACTTGAATTTGATTGACGCCCTCCAAGTGGTACTCGACGGGGTCTTCGATGGTGATGGCCTTGACCTCATCGGTGATGACCCGCTTGAGTGACGCGTAGAGCGTGGTGGACTTGCCCGATCCAGTTGGGCCGGTCACCAGCAGCAGTCCGTGAGGGCACGTGATGGCGTTGTCCCATGGACCGAGCACTTCTGGACGCATGCCCAATTGGTCCAATGGAAGGATGCCGCTTGTTGCGTCGAGGATTCGCAGTACGACGCCTTCGCCGTGCACCATTGGGATGACCGACATCCGCAGGTCAAATTGTTTCCCATCGTGCCGCATGCTGATTCGTCCATCCTGAGGAACACGACGTTGGGCTACGTTGAGGTTGGCCATGATCTTGAGGCGGCTGATGATCGCATTGCGATACTGGTCGACGCTACTAGGAACGCTCGCGTGCATGAGAATACCGTCCACGCGATACCGAATCGATAGATGTCTTTCGTAGGGTTCAATGTGCACGTCAGTTGCGCGTTCTCGAATGGCTTCAATGAGCACTTCGTTGACCAGTCGAATAACACTGGCCAGTTCGGCCTGACCGTCTTCACCTTCGCTGGCATCAACAACTTGCTCGGTTTGCTCGGCCTGCAATGCTTCAAGTGTGTCTCCGGCGACGCCGTAGTGTCCACGAATGAAGCGACGAAGTTCTTCTTCGTCGGCCAACACCAGTTCGATGGGCATGCCTGTTACGAGTCGCAACTCGTCGAAACTCGACAGGTCAAACGGGTCACTGGTCGCCACGCGAAGCACATCATTGTCGCGGCTGATGGGAGCGCACTGCAGTCGAAAGATCAGTCGCGATGGAAGTAGCGACAACACATCGCCAGTTACAGAGATCGCCGAAAGGTCCACGATTTCCATCGAGAACTGATCGCTCACTGCCTCGAGCATCGATGTGCGATCGACGTGCCCCATGCGGAGCAGCACGCGATCGAGCCGTTCTCCGGACGCTTGTTGTTCACTCATGGCCTCGTCAACCTGATCTCGTGAGACGAGACCGCGATTTAGTAGCAGTGATTCGATGCCCATGTACCGCACTGTACGAAGCCATTGGCCTGAGGCAAGACCGCATACCGGTCAACCACCCTCAAGGGGGTAAAACTGCCGGAAAAAGAATACTTGTAGTACCATGTGTGGCTCGACTTGGCTTACCGGTCGAACTGTCAGGAGAGATCAATGCAGGTCAATGAAGTGCTTCGGAGCCTTGCCCGCCACCAGTTGGTGGACGGCTATCCACTGGTGATCGACTTGGAAAAGTCCCAAGGGTCATGGATCCACGACGCTGCCACTGGCGATCGATACCTCGATGCCTTTACGTGCTTCGCCTCCTGGCCACTGGGATACAACCATGCAGGGTTTGACGACCCTGAGTTCGAGGCATCGTTGCGTTTGGCAGCGAGGTCCAAGGTCGCCAACTCCGACATCTACTCGGTTGAGATGGCCAAGTTCGTGCGTGCTTTCGCCACGAATGCGACACCGGACGGATTTCCACACCACTTCTGGGTGTCCGGCGGATCGCTCGCTGTTGAGAATGCCATGAAGACGGCCTTCGACTGGAAAGCGCGACGATTGGGCCGAACCGACTATTTGGCCGACTGCAACGACCTGTCCATCGTGCACTTCAATCAAGCCTTTCATGGCCGCAGCGGATACACGATGAGTGTGACTAATACGCTTCCGGACAAGGTCGGGCTCTTCCCCCGATTCTCATGGCCACGAATTCACAACCCCGTGTGCGAGTTCGATATGGACGGCAATGTGTGTAACGACATTGACGCTCAAGAGGCTAAGGCGTACGAACAACTCGATGCGGCCTTTGCCCAGAGTGCTGATCGCATTGCGGCGATTCTCATTGAGCCGATGCAGGGCGAGGGTGGCGATAATCACTTCCGACCGAAATTTATAGGCGCCCTTCGCAAGTACGCCGACGACCACGACTGCCTTCTCCTCTTCGATGAGGTCCAGACGGGCTTCTTTGGATCTGGCAAACCGTGGTACTGGCAGCACCTCGGTGTCGCGCCCGATGTCGTGGCCTTTGGCAAGAAGTCACAGGTCTGTGGCATCTATGCAGGCGGCAAAGTCGATGAGGTCGAACACAACGTCTTTACGACGTCTAGTCGGATCAACTCGACGTGGGGCGGCAACCTCGTGGACATGGTTCGCTCGCGGCGATTCATCGAGATCATCATGCAGGATGGCTTGGCCGAGCACGCCTTGGAGATTGGTGAACGGCTCAAGAACGGACTTCGGTCCATTGCTCGTGAAACCGAGGCATTCTCGAATATTCGGGGAGTGGGCACGCTCATCGCGGTGACCTTCCCGACGCCTGAACATCGCGCCGCAGCGGTGACAGCCTTGTTTGATCGCAAGACCATGGTGCTGCCGTGTGGCCAACGCTCCATGAGGTTCCGCACGCCCTTGACCATGAGCTTTGAAGAAATCGACGAATTGCTCAGTCGGACCGCCGACGCGATCAAGTCGGCTCACATCGCAACGTTGAGTTGAACTGTTGCCGGTCAGTCGGTGCCGATATCGGCATCGGTTCGGAATTCCAGCACACCAGGCAGCAACTGTTTTTGTAGCCGCCGCAGGTCTGGCCCGTCGAAGACCGCGCGGTGGTCTGGAATGCCGTCGCCGCTGGTATCGAGTGCTGTAAACAGATCCGGCTCACTGATGAGAAACTGCCGTGTGGAACCGTCCATATAGGACAAGTTCATGCGTCGAGGGTCCCACAGGCCGGGGATGTCGTGCCAGATTTGATAGTTGCCGTAGCCGGCCATCTGGTTGGGGTGCAACATGAAGCCAAGAAGATTGTGACCAGGAGCGCCCCAACTGCCGTGTCCGGGGTCATCTTCGGTGATCGAGCAAAAGGTATTGGCTGGTTGTTTGACATGGGGGAGTGTTGGGCAGGGAACCGAATACTTGACGAACTGACCGTAGAAGGGGTCGGTCCACCCCCGTGCATAGATGTCATCGGCAGAGAACTCGCAGCCGACAAAGGCATTCAGGGAGTAGCTGCGAAGCCGCGGTCCTGGGTCGAGGGGGGACTTATATGTGGCGGGATTGCCGTCCATGTACTGCCAAGCCTCTCCATCGCTGAGCGCTTCAAGTTTTTCAATCTTGAGTTCGGCAGGTTCACCCGGATCAACCGTGACCAGTCGGGTTGCAAGCGCATCGTCGTAGGCCCGGACCCAGAGGCGGCGGTTGCCCCGTTCGACCAGTGCCGGGACTTCATCTTCTTGGAAGGCGTAGTCGTTGTCGTTGGCGAACTGCATCATCTCACTCTCATTGAGGGGGGTTGTTCGAGGATGCAGTAGCAGGCCCTTGTGTTCTTCAGCGTGCTGAATATTGGCTCTGGCGATGGCTCGCTGATTGGACATGTCCAATGCGTGCCACGAGGCGGTATTCATGGAATCTACACTGACCAGTACCAAGGCCGCGAGGGCTGCGAGAATGGACACCACGACCATGAGTTCGATGAGCGTGAAGCCAGTTCGTGCAGTGTGTCGAATATGCATCAGGGGCAGTTTCCAAAGGCTCCAATGATAGCCAACAAGTCGTTGACGTCGGTGGTGCCGTCACCAGTGACATCCGCATCGTCGGTGCCCCAGGATGCAATGACCATGAGAAGGTCATCAACTGAGACGGTTGAATCGCCGTTTAGGTCATAGGGGCATGCTGGTGATTGTGAGAGGATGACCATGGAATATGGGGCAAACGTCAATGATGCGCTCCAGTTGAGGCCATCCCACGCAATATCGTCGGCATAGACATCATTGGTGGCATGATCCGAAAATTCAGTGTCGTACCCGCTCCGGTCACTGTTGAAGCGAACTTTCCAGGTGCCACCCGCGGGGAGACCGATTCGATAGTCGTCCCACGACTGGTTTCGGAAGTTGGCTAGCACGATGACATCATCGCCCACGCCGCCATCCATCCAGCGATGCCACGCGATGACTTTGTCCCAGTCATTGACGTGGTGGACATTGACGTGTTCGCCTGTCAATCCACGGGTATTTCCATCTCGATTGAGCCGAAGGTGGATGAGGTCCCGGTAGAGGTCAGTAATGCCCGCGAAGAGTTCGGCTCGTTCCCAATTGAGGGGAACTTCGTCTGTGAAGAAGCCGTCTTCGAGAAATTCCTGACCTTGAAAGATCATCGGGACACCGGGCGATGTGAAAACAATGCCAGCACCGAGGGTGGAGCGTTTCTTGGAGTACCACGAATCCGCATTGCCAGGCCAGATGGCTTCCGGGACGCGGCTGCGGCCATTGGCGACCTCGTCGTGGGACTCGGTGTAGATCACCCGTTGGAATGGAACGTCGTTATAGCTGTAGGCGATGGCGTCTCTGACGTCCCACATGTTCCGCCAGTCATCATCGGTCGCCTCGACGACCTGTCGAATTGGGTGGACGAAATATGGATCCCACTGCGAATCAAACCCAGCGCCGCCTTCGCTCGTTGGTTTGGTGATCCAGTGATTGGAACTCATATCCTCGGCGGAGATGAATTTGCCTGGGTGGTAGGTGTCCAACTCATCGTTGATCCACTGCATCCACGTCCAGCCGTCCGGGTTGTTGCCCACGTCGGTCCATTCAATCCAGCGTGTGCCGTCCATGCGAATGCCATCAATGTGGTATTCGTCGAACCATTGCATGACGGAATCGCGGAGCCATTGGCGTACTTCCGTACGGGTAAAGTTCGGCCGGGTACTTCCCCACGGAGTGTGGGCACGGTCGTCGTTGTAGAAATAGATTCCGCCGAGGTCATTTTCGCTCCAGCCATCGAACTGCCAGCAGCCAAGGTCAGAGGGACCAAGGTGGTTGTACACCACATCAACCAGTACCGCGATACCACGTTCGTGGCAGGCATCGACCAATTGTTTAAAACCATCGGGTCCGCCGTACCAACTCTCCACCGAGAAGATGTGGGCCGGGTTGTATCCCCAGGATTGGTCGCCGGCGAACTCGTTGATCGGCATGACTTCCAAGGCGCTGATACCCAATTCCACGAGATGGTCGAGGTGATCGAGGGTGCCTTCAAAGTTGCCTGGAAAATTATTTCCTGTAACACCAAAGGTCCCAGGGTGCATTTCATAGACCACCAGTTCATTCCTACTGGGCATTTCAAATTCGTGCTGCCAGTTGTACTGCGCCGGGTTGACGATGATTGATGTGCCGTCGGAACTGGTTACGGCCCGGGCTCGCGGATCATTCCGCCAATGCGT
Source organism: uncultured Isosphaeraceae bacterium (assembly GCA_964524945.1). GTDB lineage: Bacteria > Planctomycetota > Phycisphaerae > Phycisphaerales > SM1A02 > UBA12567. The sequence continues at coordinate 993 of CAZGFN010000078.1, read as the reverse complement.
GTTGCCGTCATTGAGGACTATGAACTGATACTCGTGACCCGCCCAAACGCCCGGCACATCCAAACTCCAATAGTCGCCATCTTCGGCGACGAGTTGGTGTGTGTTGGTGCCCCACCCATTGAAAGACCCGGTGACATACACGGCGTCAGCATTTGGGGTCCACGTTCGAAACGATGTGCCCCAACCACCATCATCCTGATACACGGTGGCACCGAAGCCATCATGTGTGGACTGTGCTGATGCGATGCCCATAGTTGCAAGCATGCAGGTGACCATCGCGATGTGAACAATCCGAGTCATCGATGTACTTCAGTATACGAGTTGCCTGAAAATGGACAAGAAAAGGAGCCTCTGCAGCCTTTCGGCTGCAGAGGCTGGGGATGCAATCAGAAGGCGCGCGTCACACGCATGGGTTGCCGAAGTTGCCGATCAGTTGAAGCAGATCGTCGACATCGGTTTCTCCATTTCCATCGATATCGGTCGGGCAGTCATTTCCGCCGCCGAGATCACAGTTTTCACACAGGCTGTCCTCGCCGCCGAACAGGCCGCGATTGTCATCACAGGCTGTTTCGGTGAGTCCCTGCCAGCAGTCGCCGTTGGCGAAGCAGCAAGCGCCGAGCACGGCGCCCACACAGGGCGAGGCGACCACGCCGAGGCGGAGATTCTGCGCGCCGTCGATGTCATTGAAGTCAACATCGCGAGG
>CAZGFN010000078.1:0-280 GCA_964524945.1 uncultured Isosphaeraceae bacterium | reverse complement strand
CGCCGAGATTGTCGCCGCCTCCGATGCCACCAAGCACCTGATTAGACACGTAACCGTGGTCGCCGGCGTTGATGAAGGCGCACATGCGGACGTTGTCAAAGGGCAGTCCGTCGAAGTCCCAGTCGATCAGAGACAGCGGGATTTCAATCTCGATGCCCGTCGCGACGACATTGCCGTCGGGGGCGCCGCAGTCCGGCCCGGTGCCACCCAGAACGCCGCCGGCATTGCTGTTGTTGATGCCGACATGAATGCCATGGTCGCCATCAGAGGGTGTCACCGT
>CAZGFN010000077.1:0-8282 GCA_964524945.1 uncultured Isosphaeraceae bacterium | reverse complement strand
CCCCCTATTTACGTCCCAACGAAAGACCTCATATGCCCCTCTACGAATACCGCGCTTTGGAAGACGGCACCCTCATCAGTCTGCTGCGACCTATGGCTCAGGCGGATGAACCGGTCGAAGACCCCGACGGCAAAAACCGCACCTTTGAACGCATCCACAGCATCTTCTCGGTTGATGCATCCGCCACCCCCAAGTCCGCTGGCCCCCCATCGGGCGGATGCTGCGGAGGTGGCGGCTGTGGCTGCCACCCCAATTAGCAAACCAATCGACCGACGGCATATTTATCTCCCCGCCAACACACGGGTTAGATCATGATGTCCCTGTACGGACATCGGGCACCCCGGGCATGGTCGAAGCCCTGGCATTTTCACGCTCGATGGCTTCACGCAACTCTTTGCGATGAACCCCGATGCTGAAGGGGGCCTGAATTCCAAGTCGGACCTTGTCTCCGCGGATGTCAACCACGGTGATCTCGATGTCCTCTCCAATGACGATTGACTCGTCACGACGCCGCGACAGCACAAGCATGTCGGTCACTCCTCTGTGGCTGGACGTAGATCAGGCAGTCGCCCGCGTGGGGGCCGACTCTGGTTGTTGCTGCAGTTTGGCAATCTCGCGACGAGTGGTCCATCGCTGGTCGGCCAATACAATCTGCATGCCCCGACGATTACGAAGATTGACGACCAGCGGACCTTGCAAGTTGGCAGTCAAGGCATCGTCATACTTGTTGACGATCACGAAGACGCGTGCATCCTCGACCTGATCCAACTCCAATAGATCCATGTGGTCCTGCCGTACCGTGGCCTCGTACTCCTCGCACCACAACGCTGGGTCGGTGACGACAAAGGCGAGATCTGGTGAATCCACCGACTGCAACCAATAAAAGACTGCGTCGCGATCGGGTTGGAGCAATGCAAATTGGGTGAAGCTTGAAAAACCAAGCAGGCCCGCGGGGAACTCAAGAAGGCGGTCATCGCCGACTTCGACGGTTCCGAAACGAGTGGTCTGGACGCGCATCAGGCTCGTCCTCTTTTGCAATCAGCGGCCCTCATGGCCCATCCCGACACGATCGCGCCAGATGGCATCCTGCCCAATCCTGCACACAGCCGATTGCAGCGCTCCGGCAGGATGCGGCGCAACTCCATGCCACGCCGAAGCATCACTTCGGCCCAGCAAGGCCTTCTCCTCCAACGTTGGTGACATGAATCGTCTGGTCCGGGAATACCGCCGCGGAAATCACCGACCTGCTAGGTCCGAATCATTCCCAATTGGGCCAGCGAGATGGGGAGGAGCACCAAAATCGGAAGCAGCACTCCAACAGTCACACCCATGCCGCCCAGCGGCACCAACATAACCCCAGCAGCCACGAAGTACAGCGGCAGCACCAACATCGAACACCAGACGGCCTTGCCCAGCAACCCGCCAGGCAATCGATCAAGAAAGAAGGGCAGGGCGATGAGGAGGATCAACACATTGACTCCAAGCATCGCAAAGCGGGCGATGGCGCTGCGACGCAAGGCCTGGGCCTCCCTAGCATCGGGCCACTGCAACATGTCACGGATCTGCCCGAGCGACAGCATGCTGGCGATCTGACCGTGCCGACGCATCGTCAATTTCGTCGGAGAAAGATCTGTATGCACCGGCTGGGCGTCGCGGGGGGCCGACGATCCATACCCGTCTTGATCAATGACCACCGTATGGCCCTCGCTGAGCACCCACGCACCATTCGCCTCATCCCAATCCGCGGTCGGCGCCCATGATCGCCTCGTAGCTCGGCCCTGCCCATCACGCTCGATGAAACTCGGGCGAATCAACTTGTCCGTCGCGGGATCAAAACCAGACGCTTGAAGCAACATGCCGTCGGCATCATCGGTAAACCGAATTGGAAACGCATCGATGGTGTCCTGATTGGACGTGTTGTGCGACCGCAGCAAACGCGTAGCCAGTTGGGGCAGAATGAATTCCTGATTGATGGCCTGCAAGACACCCAGACCCACGGCAACCGCCACGAATGGCATCGCAATGCGGCGAAGGCTCAGCCCAGAGGCCACCAGCGCAACCAGTTCACGATGCCGACTCATCTGCGCCAACGTGAAACACATCGCGCCAACCAGAACCGCCCCATACAACCACGCATAGAACTGCGACAGTTGCGGAAGGTGATACCCGATTGCATAACCCATCGCTGTAATCAACCGTGGCATCCATCCAGCATCTTCGCCGAGCGACTCTTCAGCCAACTTCATGAACTCATCCAAGTTCAGAATGACATCAATCGTGGCCGCAAAGAGATACAGCACCGCAAAGAGCAGCACAAAGTTAGCCAGCAACCTTCCCGCAATGTGGCGATCAATGCGTTTCATTACTCAGTGCCTGCCCAACCGATGCCAGCCCACCGCAATGATGCCTGCGAGCACAAGATTGCCGCTCCACAGCACCAACCATCCACCAACCTCATCCCCCTGACGCATGAAGCTGCTCCCGCCAGAAATCAGAACCAAATTGAGCAGTGATGGAATGAACGCCACCAGATAAATCGATAGCGGTTGCGCATGACGCATGTTGAGCGCCAATATCGCACCGAGCAATGGTAGCAATCCCGCTGAGAAAGCAACCGCCCATCGACGCCAGAGTCGGCTGACAACCTGGCCATGCAAATTGGAAATCGATCGATCCATCAGTCGCAGCGCTCGCTCCACACGCGGCGCTTCATCGGCGACTTCCTTTGCATGCGTCAACATCGCCGCGCCGTCGTCTTCAATTTCACGAGCTACCATCGGATCCAGTGGCAGTGGTTCAAGATTAGCCACAGTTACCGACGCACGATGGTTTTCACGTGGGCCGCTGGGCAAGTCCCGAACTTTCACATCGTTTAGTTGCAAGACCAAACGTCGCTTGCTCACGTCAAAGCCGGAATCCTGCACCTCCAGAAACGCTTTCGACGAAACGAATGCCCGCTGTGGATCGCCCTGCCGACTCCGCTCAACGATTCGCACCTCCCGCCCAGAAGGGGCCAGCAACTTACCGTTTCGAATCCCCGTGGCTTCAACAAGCCAATCGTGGCCGTGCTCATCGGCGCTCTTGAGTAGCACCGAGCCACGCTGTGTCAACTGATCGGCAACGGCCTGTTGCTCCGACCACTTTCGAAGTTCGTCTCCGACGCCTTGCCGATACTTTTGAACCTCTGGGAATCGCTCCGGTGATGCATCGACCTCCAGCAACTCTCCAAAAGTCATTGCCATAGGCTCGGTGCGTTCAGGCATCGGAACTGGAATGGCGTGCGTCGGCTCGATTCGAGGAAATCCTCGAAGCCCGCCACCGGACGCATCCCACGACACCGCATCGTCCATGGCCATGCGAATGAGTACAACACCATCGCGTTCGTGTAAATCTAATACCGCGCCAACCGCCGATACGTCCGAGTCGATCGAACCATCGCGATTCATTTGAGCTGCCACCATGCGGCGCAATTCAATCCGCTCGAATGCATTGCTGTCGGAAGGGTGCTCGATCACCCGCATCGACTCCGCCCAGATCTCCATGTCGCCAAACCGAATCGGACGTCCCTTGTCGACCGAGTGCTGCAACATCGCCGTCACATCACCGGCGAGCACTCGCCCCATCACCGCGTAGGTCCGCGGAATAAAAATCTGCACCATGATCATCATCGCCAAGACCAACACAATGCCAAGCACGATGACTGGCATCAACACCGACACGTATCGCAAGCCCGACGTGGACATCGCCAAGACCTCGTTGTCCGAAGCCATCCGATGCATCACAATGGTCGCCCCAAAGCCCGCAGCAAAGGGCACCGCATACTGAGACATGGGCACCATGGACAAGGCCACATACTTGATGGCCTGGGCCACCGAAAATGGCGCCTCGCCGGTCAGCGGCTTAATAATGGCCCCGAATGCAATCACCACCACCAACACGGCAGCCGTGAGGGCGATCACGCGAAGCAATTCGGCCAGCATGTGCCTGTAAAGCCGAGTCGGCATCTGCACAGTATCGCTGACTGGAGCCCTCGCTGCCGGGCTGGTGGGTCTGTACGGCCTGATCCACGCCTTTCGCCACAAGGACCCAAAGCACGCTTGGGTCCACCACTAAAGAATCCGACCTTGAAAGGTAGACACCGATACAGGAACCCTATCCCCGTGCGCCCTCGGACCGCCCATCACATCCCAACACCCAAAGTGACGCCCGGGCCTACTCCAAAGGGCACCCGCCGCGGTCTGACCCTGCTGGAATCGCTCTTGGCTGTGGCCGTCCTCCTCTTGGTGACCACCGCGGTCATGTCCGCCCTGACCGCCGGACGCGCCCAATCCGCCGCCGGACGACGGACCGTGGCAGCCACGCTGGCCTGCGAGATGCTTATGGCGAGAATCACCGGACTGGATCCCGCAACCTGCGACACCGATGAAACGTGGTACAAGGCCTTCACCGATCCAGCCGAGAGTGGAGGATGGAATGGGCACACTGAATCGCCCGGCGACATCCGCGCGGGCAACTCACCAGTACTCCAACTGCTGCCACCGGACTACCAAGACTTCTCACTCACAGTCACCACCAATCAAGGCACGCATCTGGTCGGACCTCCCCTGTCTGTGGCCATTCAAGGCGTCGATCTGCGAGTTGATGCCGCAGATAAACAAGATCGACCGCTGGCCAGCATCTCTCGCTTCGTTCCGCTCCCACAAGTGCTGGAGCCGGGGTCATGACACCAGTTCGACGTGGCATGACGCTACTGGAATTGTTGCTGGCGATCACCATTACCGCCACCGTGGCGCTTGGCATCGTGGGCATGACCTCGGCACTGACCGATGGCATCATGGACCAACACGACACCCGCGCATCCGTTCTGCGAGCTGGCGTGTCGCAATCTCGCGTGTCCGCCTACATTGCACGGTCACGGTGCCTTTTGGATCTGGAAGAGGATCGAATCGTGCTGTGGCTTGAAGATGCCGATGGCGATGAAGCCGTCGACGGCGTCGAAGTGCGGTGGTTGGAATGGAATCCTTCACGAAAGACCGTCACCATCAGCTGGTTCGCTGACCCAGGGGAGATCCTCGAAGAGCCATTTGCAGATCTGGCCAACACAGACTGGTGGGCCCAGCAGCAGGCGTACGGCAGGATGTCCAGCCTGCAAAGTGGCAGCTTGGATCTGGCCGGGGGCATCACCGGCTGGGCCTTTGACGCAGACTTGAGCACAACACCCCAAAACCGACGACTCGCAGCGTTGCAACGCCGAACCGTCATGGCCACCTATGACATCACGGTGTCCAACACCACACGACAACACTGCATTGGCGAGTCGGTTCGCCGACATCAACTGCCCGATGGAGGAGACGGATGAACAGGATGAGACGAACACCGCCACAACGACGCGGCATCGCGATGCTCTTGGTGCTGATTTCGATGGCCACCGCCATGACGCTCGTCATGGGGTGGTTGGCCTCACAGGACAACTCCGCGCTGGTAGGCGCCAACTCCGCCCGCGCCGCTGGAGCACGAGCCGCAGCACAGAGTGGGCTTGACTTGGCAGCGGCTATTCTCCAATCCGAAGCCCCTTGGCAAGACGTGCATCAAGATGGCCTGTTGCTTGACCACCACGACATCGGAGGAGGTGTCGTCAGTGTGCTCCTGATGGACGAAACAACCGGGCAAGCACCGACCAGTGCAACGAGTTTGCTTTCCATCGAAGCCACGGCCACTCTGGATGGCATATCACAAACAGCTTCGGCGCTGGCCACCATCCACCCCTTTGATAATGCAACCCAAGGAGATCTCAGTGGGTACGCCATCTGGACAGATGGCTCACTACGCATTTCCGGAAACGCCAGAGTGCGGTCATGGTCCGACTCGGGACAGGGCGCTCGCGTACTAGCCTGCCTTGGCGACCTCAATGTCACCGGACGCGCTCGGCGCGACTTCAACACCGGCGACATCCGCCTTCACGGCGAAAATGATGACAACGGCGACACGGCATCCCGCATCGCAGCGTTTCCGTTGGCCCTTGGCTCAATGGGGCTGGCACAAGCGCCTCCCCCACCGCATGGTGATGGGAACACCACCGCCGATGGGCTGACGCTTGCCAACAACGAACACCATGAAATGCAGGGAAGCCTGTCCATCAGTAACAATGTAGTGCTGGAACGCAATGCGGTGCTCCGGATCATCGGATCTGCCGATATCGTGATCGACGGCGATCTTGTCATGGAACAAGGAAGCAGCATCCAAATTGATCCCGGAGCACTGGTTCGAATCGTCGTCGACGGCGATGTCGATCTGACCGGGGCCATCATCGGCATCGCCCAGTCGCATCGTCGCGGCAGTCAGGTCTGGCAACAACGCCACATCGACTGGACCGACCCAGAACGCATCATGTTGTTGTCCACTGGAGATGATCAAGTTGAATGGGACTTCGACCGCGGCACCCTTGTGCAAGGCATCATCGAAGCGCCTGGATGTGATCTCACCATCGATCGCTCCACGGTGCTCGGTCGAGTCGCAGCAGAAGATGTCGTCCTCAAACGTGGGAGTAGATTGTTCTACGACCATCGCATAGACAGTCGTACAGGACTCTCGGCCTTGACGGAACTGTCCGACCGACTCGATCTGATGGACCTCCACGACGGCGGTCTTGACCAGTGGGCACGCGCCGACATGCTCGAACGACTTGGCGCCATGCTGTCGTCACCTGAGTCTGTCCGCATTACCGCACCAGTCGATGGGTGGTGGGTCCACCGGCCAATCCCCATTGACTACGTCATGCGTCGATGTGGCGGTGATGTCACAAATTGGGAAAACACGGCGATGGCAGCGGCCAATGACACCGGTGATCACCCATGATTCGCCGCGGCTTCACTTTGATTGAAATGCTCTTGGTACTGACGATTCTCTCGATCATCGCGGGCATCGTGCTGCCCATGGCACTTGCCTCCAGTGCCGGATTGGCAGACTCCACCGCCCGATTGCTATGGTCGGATCTCGAACACGCTCAGGTGCTGGCCGTCGCGAGGCCCAATACGCGAGTCGCGCTGCAGGTTGATGCCGATGGGCTTGGATGGCGACTGGTCGACCTTAACGCCCCAGAAACCCCCCTGCTTGATGCCATCGACGATGGGCACAACGCCCGTTCGCTCGCCGTACGATTCGGACATGGACGCGGCGCAGCCTATCAGGACACCACAGTCGGACCGGCGGGTCGAGCCATTGTCTTTGATGCGCTCGGCGGGCTGGAAATTCCTGGCGGTCCAGACCAAACACTGACCGTCACCGGACCGCTAACGACCCGAATCGTCGTGGTCAATCCCGACACAGGGTTCGTCAGCGTTCTGTCGCCGTAAACGAGGCTGACCCGACCACCCGGCCGTGGCCAACCGTTGATGCATCATTGAAGACGAATGGACCTTGCCGACCATTGAGATGCAGCAGCACAATCGTGTCATCATCGCGAGCATGCGTGTGGGCAGGCGTAAAGCCCTCGCCCTTATAGCGATCGACCGATGACACCCGCACCTCATCAATGGTGCCATTAAAACTCGACACCGGATGACCGTTCCGATCAACTTCAGAACCAATCATGAGTGGCAATGCATTGACACGACGAACTCCTTTGGCTGGAACAGTTGCCACAAGATCTCCATTAATGTAGAGCGCCGCAGTTTGCCCATCATGCACTCCCGCCACATGATGCCACTGTGTCATCGCAATCGGATCCGCCGCGCGAGCGATAGCGTACCCATTGCCCACATACACCCAAAACGATGGCTTGCCATCCTCGATGAATAAGCCGAATTCCGACTGCTCGGTCTTGGCCACAATGCCCCGCGCGCCATCGATGGGATTCGGGGCAATCCACGCTTCAACCGTCATCGGCCCACGGCCAATAGCGTCCTGAGACAGTGGCATCCGAACCGATCCAGTACTGCCGTCGAGCGTCAAGATGCCAGCACGATCCTTTTTGGTAAGACTCCCAGGGCGAACTGCCAACTCGACACGCTGGGGCGGCAGCGTCCAAGCCGTTCCGTCGATCTCGACTTCCGCCTGGGCTCGAACCACCGGTGCGGTCCATGAGGCGTCCAGTGGCCCAGGGTGGTACACCGACAGCCGAATCTTCGTCTCTGATCCCGCCTCCACGCGTTCGTGCAGGTGATCTGGGGCCATCGACCATCGTGTATCGTCAGAGTCTGGCCAGACGGACCACGTCACCGGCCACGACTCGTCCGACCGGAGGGTCAGTACTGGCTCGGCATTGACCCATCCTGTTCCATCCA
>CAZGFN010000076.1:0-8569 GCA_964524945.1 uncultured Isosphaeraceae bacterium | reverse complement strand
GCAGTAACTTCAATCGAAGTTTGAATCGCTCACGCCAATCCGTCAATTGAAATGGCGAGTCCGCCGCCTGTTTGCCAAGACTACGGCCGGCCTTCATCAGACCTAAATCTATCGTGCCGCGCATCATCCCACTCCCTATTGCTGGTCTAATCGATCCTAAGCGGAGCCCCGTAGGTGGGTGACCAACACTCAAGGAGCCATATTGGGGCCTACGGTGTGGTTTCTGGGTGGAAATGAAGGAGGCACGGTCGAATGAGAAGGGCCCGCGGTACCATGCACGCTCTGCCCACGACGGCGGTGTTTGGGAGGAATTGTCCATGACGACAAGTCAGCCACACGGCGACAGTGAATTTCAAAATCTGCCGGCCATCCCCCAGCGGGTGCTGGTAGCCGATGACGAACACCTTGTTGCGGCGGGCATCATCGGCTTACTCCATGACCTCGGGTACGAAACCGTCGGCCCGGCCAACAGTGGCGATTCTGCGGTCGCATTGGCCCGCAGCGACTCGCCCGACGTGGCACTTCTGGACATCCGAATGCCCGAAGCCGAAGGGCTCGAGGCTGCCGAAACCATCTACAACGAGATGGGTATCCCGGTCATCATGGTGTCGGCCTATTCCGACCCCGACTACATCGCAACCAGCCAACGCATCGGTGTCTTCGGATACCTGCTCAAACCCGTCACGGCGGATCAACTACGCATCGGTATCGAAATCGCCTGGTCCCGATTCCTCAAACATCTTGATCTCACTAATCAGGTCGACAACCTCCACGACCGCCTCGAACAACGCAAGGTCATCGAACAAGCCAAGTGGATCGTGGTCAAACGGAAAGACGTCCCCGAACCCGAAGCAATGCGGATGCTCCAAAAACAGGCCCGCAATGGACGCAAGCCGATCATCGAAGTAGCGCAGGCCATCATCGACAGTGAAAGCCTGCTTGGCGACTAAGTCGCCAAGCCCATAAGAAAACGCCCAAAGCAGATCCGGCGCATCACCCTGCTTGAGAGGCGCTCGTCTCCACCGCTTCCTTCAACTGCGGATGATCATCAACCACTCCCATCAGCAACCCTCGGGCATCTGATTGGGTCATCGTCTGAGGAAGTGTCACATCCGACCACTGTGTGACCGTTGGTGTTCCATCAACGACCGAATACGTCAACACACGCCCGTTGGCCAGATCGAACTGTTGCCCCTCCACCGTCAGCACGCCAGTCATCGGCTTGAAGTCCTCGCTGTATGTGCACCGCAACGCCATGGAAATCGTAAGATCATCAACTTGGAACTCCCCGTCGCCCCTGAGGCTGTTTGAATCGAAGCCGACTGACTCTGTGGTGCTCATGGACCGAATCCACGTCGGTGTCGTCGCGTTCTTCAATGGCTCGTTGAAATACAAAACGTAGATCGGCAGCATCTCGTTCACGCCGATCGTATTGGACTGAATGAACCCGGCAATGGCCCCGGTGTCCCCCGGTCCGCTGCTCTTAAAAACCTCGAACAGTTTCAGGTGCACGTTCGACGTGAGTGCGCGATCACACCCCCCAACAGCCACCATCATCATCACGCTTGCAATCAGTGTCTTGAGTCCAAGCATCACACACGATCTCCAATTTTTGTATTGGCTTACGGTCAGTCCTGCACAGTGGGCAGGGTAATGGTGAACTCAGTCCCCCGCCCAACTTCAGACGCCACCGACAGCCGTCCGCCGTGTTCATCGATGATGCGACGGGTCGTAGGCAAGCCCAGGCCAGTCCCACCCTTGCGACCCGATACATACGGCAAGAAGATCTCGTCAAGTTTGTCCGCGGGAATGCCTGGCCCCGTATCACGGATGTGAATCTGCACGCGATCACCCAAACGCTCGCCCTGAATCATGAGTTCCGCCTGAGCCGAGTTGTCTTCACTTCGAACCATTGCCTGCACTGCATTGATCATGAGGTTGAGCATCGCTTGCTTAAAAAGACCCTCATCGACCTTGACTGGCAGCGGTACATCTGGCATTTGCATGCGAAGAATCACATCTGCCTGATCGCACTGAGGGTGATAGAAGTCGCCAAGTTCTTCAATGACGCTACGGACATCGCAATCGTGCATCGAAAGTTTAACCCGACCAGCAAACTGCAGGAAGTCGGCAAGAATGCTCGCGAGCCGTTCAACCTCACGTCGCAGTGTCTCGACCCGACGAATCAACCGACCCTTCTCGACCTCTTCGAGCTGGGCATGTTGCAGGTCTTCGATCAGCAGCTGCGCATTGAGGCCAACCGTTGACAAGGGGTTCTTGATTTCATGCGCCAGCCCCCCAGTCATGGCCCCCAGTTCAGCAAGGCGTTGACTGTGCAAAGCCTCTCCTTCTGCATCGCGAGCACGTTGTTGCGCGCGACGAAGCAACACAAAAATAAACGGTGCCAGCACGACCAAAGTCGTGCTGGCACCAATCAGGAACCAAAGTACACCGCTCACAGTTGAGCGATCAGGATGCGGTTTCGACAGCGTCTTCGCGCTGCTTGCCGCCACCGCGACGACGACGACCGCGGCCGCCCCCGTCACCATCCGAGTCGCCACCTGAGTCATCGCCTTCGGCTGGCTCAAGCAGTGCCTTGCGGGACAACTTGATGCGTCCAGCGTCATCGACATTGACAACCTTCACTCTGCACGTGTCGCCAACCTTTACAACGTCTTCGACACTCTTGACGAAACCGTTATCGAGTTCAGAGATGTGGCACATGCCGTCGGTGCCAGGCACCAACTCGATGAAGGCACCGAAGTCCTTGACCGAAACGACCTTTCCGTCGTAGATGGTGCCGACCTTGATCTCGGCACCAAGTGCCTCGACCTCGGCCTTGGCGGCATCGCCAGCCTTGCCATCGGTCGATGCAATCGTGACGGTGCCGTCATCTTCCACATCGATGGTGGCGCCGGTGCGCTCTTGAATGCCACGAATCATCTTGCCACCAGGTCCGATGAGCTTGCCGATCTTCTCGGGGTCGATCATGACCTGCATGATGCGTGGGGCGTACTCACTGAGCGTCTCACGCGGGGCGGGCAGACAGGCTTCCATCTGCTCGATGATTTCGATGCGACCGATGCGGGCTTGCTCGAAAGTTTCCTTGATCTCGTCGAACCACAGTCCGCGAGCCTTCAGGTCGAGTTGAATACCGGTGATGCCGTTGCGGGTGCCACAGACTTTGAAGTCCATGTCACCGAAGAAGTCCTCTTCACCAAGAATGTCGGTGACGCGAACGATCTTGCCTGCTTCATTGCTGAAGCGTCCAACCGAGATGCCCGCACACGTTGCCTTGATCGGCACGCCCGCGTCCATCATTGCCATGCAACCACCGCATACCGAAGCCATCGACGAGGAGCCATTGGATTCAGTGATGTCACTGACGAGTCGAACGGTGTATGGGAAGTCTTCAACGTCGGGCAGGATCGCCATGAGTGATCGCTCGGCGAGGGCACCGTGACCAATTTCGCGGCGTCCAGGACCCATGATGCGACGAGCTTCACCCACGCAGAACGGGGGGAAGTTGTAGTGCAGGTAGAACTTCTTGGCGTACTCAGGCATCAGGCCATCGACGATCTGCTCATCACGACCAGTACCCAGAACGCACGTCAGCAGACCTTGCGTTTCGCCACGCTGGAAGAGCGAAGAGCCATGTGTCCGCGGGAAGATGCCAGCCTCGATATCCAGATCACGGATCTGAGTAAACGACCGGCCATCGGCACGGGTGCTTTCTTCGACAATCAACTTGCGAGTGCTCTTCTTCTCAAGCGTACGGAACGCTTCACGGGCCTGACGCAGACGCGTCTCGGCAACTTGGTACTCCTGGTAGGTACCACCCTCGGGAAGTTTGAAGTGCTCGTCGAGCACCTTTTCACGAAGCGCATCGACGGCCGCATGCCGCTCGGACTTGCCGCCAATACGACGGCAGGTGAGCATCTCCTCACTGGCAACCTTGTTCACCAGTTCGGTGACGTCATCGGCAGGAAGAGCAAGGCTGCCCATTCGAACCTCGGGGCAGCCGACCTTCTCGCGAAGTTCGTTCTGCATCTCGATGATCGGCTTGCAGCCATGCTCGTAGCCATACTCGATGGCAGCCAAGATGGCGTCTTCAGGAACCTCTGCAGCGCCGACTTCAATCATGTTGATGCCATCGCAGTGCCCCGAAAGCACCATGTCCAGATCGGAGTACTCCATCTGAGCGTGGGTCGGGTTGATGACAAACTGCTCGCCGTCATCGGTCAGGATACGACCAACTCGAATAGTCGCCACAGGGCCTTGGAAGGGCGCGTCGGTCATCATCAGTGCCGCGGAGCCACCGCTACAAGCCAACACGTCGGTGTCGTTTTGCCCGTCATGACTCATTGTCCAGCACTGAATCTGGATTTCATCAATGAAGCCGTCTGGGAAGAGTGGGCGGAGCGGACGATCGATCATCCGCATCGTGAGAATTTCCTTCTCGTTCGGGGCGCCCTCTCGCTTGCGGAAACCGCCGGGGAAACTACCGCCGGCGCTTAGACGCTCGCGGTAGTCGCACTGCATCGGGAAGAAGTCCAGACCCGGACGGGGATTGGCCCGCACGGCCGTGCACATGACGACCGACTCGCCATGGCTAACCATGACGCAACCGTCGGCAAGTTTGGCGATGCGGCCCGTCTCCATACGGAGTGTCCGACCGCCGATTTCGCGTTCTACAAAATGAACTTTGGCATCTGCCATTATGAAAGTCTCCTGAGGCTCGGACGGCGCTCAATGGCCGCGCACGATCTCGGTTGTGGATCCAAGTGGATTCTCACAGAGGGCAGAAGACAGAAGGCACCACGTCGTGCGCTGCCGCCTGTCCACTGCCACCTAGGGAGAACCGTGGACCCGGCTTGAACGGGGCGTTGCCCGCTACTTTCGAAGACCAAGTCGCTTGATGAGTGCTCGGTAGGCGTCTGGCCTGGTACGCGAGAGATACTGGAGCAACCGGTTTCGCTTACCAACAAGTTTGACGAGTCCAAGCCGTGCGGCCTGATCCTTCTTATTGGTCTGCAAGTGGTCGTTGATCTCCGCAATACGCGATGTCAACAGTGCAACCTGCACTTCAGGCGAACCGGTGTCCGCATCATCGCGGCGATACTCGGAAACAATCGAGGTCTTCTGATTCAGGGTGAGGGCCATAACTGGTCCTGCTCCTCAAGGGCCAAGGCACCATGCCTCAGCCGAATCGCGGATGGTAGCCGAAATTGGGCCCAGATGCCACTGGAGAGGACCTCCGCGTCCGGTAACGAGGGGCTCTACCGCAGTTCCGCCAGCCATTGCCCGATCCGGACGCATCCGGTATCAATCGCCGCCTCATCAAGGGCAAACGACAGCCGAACGTGCCTTGGGCCACAGCCTAGAAAATCGTCGCCAGGTACCACCGCCACACCGGTTTCTTCGAGCAGGGCCGAGGCAAAACCGCCTGCTCCATCGATTGCTGCCCCGCTGGCAGTCGTACGACCAAACGTGCTTGAGACATCGGGGAACACGTAGAACGCCCCCATTGGCTCGGAGCAGGTAATCCCGGGCCAAGCCGAGACATAGTCGTACATCTGGTGGGCCCGCTTCTCAAAGATGTCGTGCATTCGAGCAGCTTCGTCCCAGCCGTCGCGGAGCGCAACTTCCACGGCGGGAAGCGTAAAGCTTGTCACCGACGAGGTCATTTGGCTTTGCAACTTTGACATCGCCTTGACAATCGCTCCCCCACTGCCTGGCGCGCACGTCCATCCGATCCGCCAGCCCGTCGCCGCAAATGTCTTGCTCAGTCCGTTGATCGTCACGGTGCGATCGCGCATCGATTCAAGCGACCCGGGCGAACAGTGCACATGGCCCCCGTACACCAGTTGGTCATAAATCTCGTCACTAATCAGCGTGATGTGCTCGTGTTTGGCGATCACGTCGCAGATAGAAGCGATTTGCGCTGGGGTGTACATCGTGCCGCACGGATTGCTCGGGCTGTTGAGAATGACTACCCGGGTGTGATCGGTAATCGCCGCATCGATCGACTCCGCAGATGCAAGGAAGTGGTTTTGAGCAGTGGTCTGGACTTCAACGAGCCGCCCGCCAGCGAGTTGGACCATCGGCTTGTAGGACACCCACGCTGGAACAGGCAAAATGACTTCATCGCCTTCATTGACCAAGGCCTGCAGCGCGAGGTACAGGCTGCACTTTCCGCCGTTGGAAATAATGATGTCGTTAGATGTGCACTCGATGCCATTGGCGACGCGAAACTGCTCGGCGACGGCTTCTCGGGCCGCAGGGGTGCCCGGAACAGGGACATAGTGCGTCATGCCATCGGAAATCGCATCGATCGCAGCTTGGCACACGAGGTCGGGAGTAGCAAAGTCTGGTTCGCCAGCGCCAAAGCCGATGACATCGCGACCATCGGCCTTCATGGCCCGCACCCGCGCGGTGATGGCGAGCGTCGAGGATGGTGAGATAGACGCCGCGCGGTCCGACACGGGCCAGTGTGTGTTCGTTGATGCGGTGGTGCTGTTCATGACGGGCATCGTAGAACCCCCAGCCGCAGCCTGCTTATCCACCGCAGCCACGCTACCCTGCCCAGATGCACTACGACGCCCACCAACCTGTCATCGACGATCTTGAGGCGCGGATCTTGACCATCCGCGACTCTCTTTGACTATGACGCCAAGATCGCACAGCGAGCCGACCTCCAAAACCAAATGGGCGGTGGGGACTTCTGGAACAATCAGGAGGCTGCGCAAAAAGTCATCGGTGAGTACCAACTCCTCAAAGCGCAGACCGAGGGTCTAAGCAAGGTCATCGAGTCCTTCGAAGACGCCAAGGTCGGATACGAACTCGCTCATGAGGATGGCGACGAGGACCTACTGGCCGAGGCCGATGAAAGCCTCTACCAGTTGACGCGAAATATGGAGCGGGTCGAACTCCAGTCCTTGTTGTCAGGCAAGCACGATCACCGCGATTGCTTTGTGTCCATTCAAGCTGGTGATGGCGGCAATGACGCTGACGACTGGGCGCAAATGCTCGACCGTATGTACATCTCGTGGTGGGAAAACCAGGGATGGAAAGTTGAACAGGTCGCACTTGTTCACGGAAGCGAAGTGGGTATCAGCAGCGTGACCTACCACGTCAAGGGGCCGCTGGCCTACGGATACATGTCCTGCGAGCGAGGCACGCACCGGCTCGCCCGCGTCAGTCCGTTCAACAGCCAGGGCAAACGACAAACGAGTTTTTGCACGGTCGATGTCACGCCAGAGTTTGAAGACAAAGACATCGAAATCGATGACAACGACATCGAACTGACCACATACGCGCGTTCGTCAGGACCTGGTGGGCAGAACGTCAACAAAGTGGCCTCGGCTGTTCGCATTGTGCACAAACCAACGGGTTTCATGGTCGTCAGTTCCACACACAAGGCGCAATTGCAAAACCGCAAACAAGCGATGCGAATTCTGCAGGCCAAACTCGAACAACTCGAAGAAGATCGACGGCAAGCCGAGCTCGATGCCGCCACCGGTGGCAAGGTCGATCGTGGGTGGGGTTCGCAGATCCGTTCGTACGTCATCTACGACAACCGCGTAAAAGATCACCGCACCGGCCACGAAGTAGGCAACCCCCAGACCGTGCTCGACGGCGACCTCGACGGCTTCATCGACGCCGAACTCAAGCGGCGGCGGGCTGGTGGGTCATAGTCGCATTCAAGAAGCCGTTTGACCGCGAAATCGAGCCATTTTATGCGCCACACGGTGTATTGGGAACTTCTTGCTGTAGGCTGAGTTTCGTGGAGACGAACAGATTGCCAGAGCGATGGAAGATGTGCGGGATTGTCGCGATGATGGTGGCCGCAACGACAGCCCAGGCGGCGATCATTACCGTTGATGATGACCTAAGCGACCTCCCCTCAGCCGACCACCAATCTATTCAAGCGGCCATCGATGCTGCTGATTCGGGCGATGAGATTGTGGTCTATCCAGGCACCTACACCAGCGATAACCATTACGTAATCGCACCCGACGGCAACGCCACCATCATCCGCGCGTTTGGCAATCCTGAAGAGACGATCCTTGATGGCGAGAACGATCGTCTTGTTGTGCGTGCCGAAGCGATGCAGAATGCGGTCAGCCTTGAAGGGTTTACCCTCACCGGAGGCAACGACAACTATTACAGCGGCGGAACGTTATCCGCCCTGTGGTGCCAAGAGTCGACGCTCTCCATGATCGACTGCATCGTCGAGGGGAATCAATCCGTCAACGGAACCGGCGCTTTGTATATGACAGACGGCACTCTGACGCTGGCGAACACGAGCATTCTTGATAATCAGAGTAGTGGCGTCTATGCCCTCCGCTCGGACGTCAACGCCACCAATTGCACATTCTCCGGCAACGCGGGGAGGGGCCTGTTTTGTGATCACAGCAGCGCAGAACTCACGCTGTGTAATTTTACACGCAACACGTGGAGCACAGGGGGCGGCTTGTTCTTGGAGAACTGCAATGCCACCGTGATCAGCTGCAACATCACCAACAACAATGCCTCAAGCGGCGGCGGCGCATGGGTCACAGAGTCG
>CAZGFN010000075.1:0-8759 GCA_964524945.1 uncultured Isosphaeraceae bacterium | reverse complement strand
TTGAGCAGTTCGATCGGATTCTTCTTGTCGATCTGCGGGTAGAAGGGAAGCCAACCGTTGCGCACGGCATACAGATCGACGTCGGCCACGTGGTTGCCAGCCTTCTCTGGGAAACGTTTGGCCCACGGCGCCCAGATCGGGTCGAGTTCCATGCCGTCGTAGCGATACTGGTCGGTGTGGAAGTAGAAGTACGACGTGCTGTTGGCGTGCCGTGGCGTGTGTGTCCAGTCGCTTGCACCACCGAGCGTACCGATCGCCGCATAGGGACGAATCTTCTCGGTTCCGACATAGTGATTGAAGCCACCACCATTTCGTCCCATGCAACCGGTCAAGATGCCCATGACCGCCATCGAGCGATAGATAAGCGGTCCGCCCTGATACCAGTGCAGCACGCCCGATCCGGTGATGAACATACTCTTGCCCTGAGTCTTCTCGGCATTGTCTGCCCACTCACGTGCAACACGGGTCACAAGATCGCGGCTGCAACCGGTCTCCTGCTCCTGCCATGCGGGCGTGAATGGCGATGACGCATCGTCATAGTCGGCCGGATAGGCTCCTGAGAGCCCACGGCGAACACCAACTTGAGCGAGCAAAAGGTCGTAGGCGGTCGTCACAATGACCTCTTCGCCATCCTTGTTGCGGATCCGCTTGATGGGCACACCTCGGCTGTGAGCAACCGCGTCGCGACCTTTTCCTGGGGTGGTTCCGAGTTCAAGATCAAAGGTGTCGGTGAAGTCGGCAAACTGCACCTGCACCTCTTCAAACGAGCCGTCTTCGCCCATACACGAAAGCATGGGATCGAACTCGGAGCCGGTGAAGTCCTCGTTTTTGAGGTTCCATCGTCCAGTGTTCTCTTCTTCCCAGCGATATCCAAGTGTGCCTACTGGCAGTTTGACCGTATCGGTCCCCTGCTCAAGCTGCACGATCTTCCATTCGGCATTCTCTTCGCCTGCGTACTCGTTGAAGTCGCTGCCCCGCATGAAGCGGCCGGAGAGATACGAACCATCGTCCTGCTTATCAAGCTGCACAACGAACGGAAGGTTGGTGTACTGCTTGACGTAGTCGTAGAAGTACTCCGCCCGCCGATCGATGTGGAACTCCTGGAGAATGACATGGATGCAGGACATGATGAATGCCGCGTCCGTGCCTGGCTGCACAGGAACCCAGAGGTCAGCAAACTTCGTCATGTCCGAGTAGTTCGGGGCCAGGTTGACGATCTTGCCGCCGTTGTACTTGTGCTCCGAGGCAAAGTGCGCGTCGGGCGTACGGGTCATCGGGAGGTTTGACCCCATGACGATCCAGTAGGTGCTCTGGTACCAGTCGGCTGCCTCCGCCACGTCGGTCTGGTCGCCCCACATCATTGGCATGATGTGAGGTAGGTCGTGGTACCACTCGTAGAAACTCAACATCGTTCCGCCGAGCAGGTTGCACAGGCGGTGTCCGCCCAAGAAACTCACCATGCTCATCGCCGGAATCGGCGAGAACGACGCGAGGTGGTCAGGACCGTACTTCTTGGTTGTGTAGATGATCGCGGCAGCCCAGATTTCGGTGGCAAGATCCCAACTGCTACGACGCCACCCAGCCTTGCCGCGGGCGTTGCGGTAGGTGGCTTTCCGCTCGGAGTCCTCGACGATGCTGCCCCAGGCTTCGACGGGGTCCTTGCCAGAAGCACGCTCCTGCTCGTAGTACTCGAGCAGGACGCCACGGATATAGGGGTACTTTGGCCGAACCGGACTGTACGGATACCACGAAGCGGAGATGCCCCGTTGGCAGCCGCGAGGCTCGTAACTGGGCGTATCGTCCCTGATCTGTGGCCAGTCGACTTTCTGGAGTTCCCAACAAATCAAACCGTTCTTGACAAAGACTTCCCACGAACACGAGCCAGAGCAGTTGACACTGTGGCTGGTGCGGACGGTACGGTCATAGGACCACCGCTCGCGGTAGAAGTCTTCCCAATCGCGTGGCTCATCGGCCACTCTGAACCAGCGGGATCCAACTGTCATGCCTCGGTCTCCTGTTGCTGGGGCGAAAGGCCACAGCCGATGCGGAAGGCTTCAATGAAGGGGCGGAAGTCGCGGGCGGTGCCGTACACCGCGACCACGGATTCGCGCCGTTGGTCATAGACAAGGTTGACAACCACGTTGCGGCCGATCGGATGCTTCCGCTCGGGTCCATTGACAACAAGATCGTCGCTCATCGCCTGAATGGCGACATACATCAGATCGTCGGGGTGCTGCTGCCACCAGATCTCGAAGTCCCAGCCTTCGAGGCGGACGTGCTCCTCGCCGCTGGTCAGCGTGGCGTCGGTCGGATCGATGTCCCACTGCGGAACTCGCGGCCAACCATCCCAATGTTCGTTGGGGAGATCCATCTCAGGCGACGGGAGCGGTTCGGGACCACCCTCACCGAAACCAGAGTCTTCGGCGATGCCCGCCTGTTGGAGACGAGCACTCTCCGGATCGATCACCGGAAGCGAGAAGGCTTGGTCATCACACTGTCCATTGCTGCTGCCGCAGCCACAGGTGGACTCCTTGGGCCAACTGACTCGCACACGATCAACGCCCCCGATAGCACCGAGTTCGCGCTTGATGGCTGCGGCCAGCGCATCGTGCTCATAGGTGTCGCCCTGAGGTGTGGCCAATTCGACGCTTACGACCGCATCATCCACGGAGAAGCCAGTGACCAGGCCAGCCGACATCAAATCCATCTTGGTTTTCGGATCGCGAAGCGAGGCAAGCCGCTCTGCAATGTGCTCTGTGCTGACCATGACGCGACGTATCTCCTGATAAGCCCGGTTCAACTACTTTGTGAAAGATTGTACGATACCATTTCTCGATTACCTTGTCCAGATATCCCCAGTTAAATTCCTGTTTAAGGTACATCGGCGTGGCTTGGCCGGTCGCGACTTGGCGGTGCCCTCCTTTATAGGGGGCACCGACATTGGAACGATGCCAACGATGCCGGTGGAAAGGTCATCCCGCCGGAAACTGCTAGCAGGCACATGTCATTCGAGGGTCTTTCTCAACGCCACTGTCTGTAGGCGTCGCATTACCGACGATTCAAGCCGATCTCGGCATGGCGACCGCTACCTCCACCACAAAGGCCAACTTCAACAGCGAGGGACACCACGGTCACAAGAATATCACATAAGGACTATCAGACGAACCCGTTCCATTATGAGGGGTTTCGACGATCGATCACCAAAACCGAGCCGCTCTCTACTCCATCGTGCACCGTGGTTGATCCATCAGGCCACTGCACATCAACTCGAGCAGCGGCCGCGTCACCAAGTCCAAAATGAAGATCGAGCATGTCCTGTGACAGATACGCTGCCTGACCTCCAACTTGTCTCATTTGGGTCCCTTGCGGTGTCGAGATACGCACAATCGCGCCAAGCGCTCTGGTATTTGGCCCCGCCTGCCGAAGCCTGACGGTGAGCGACCCCCCCCCCGCTGGAGATTCATTCTTCAAAAGACGCGGCGATCCACCACATTCGACCACTACGAGATCGACAAACCCATCGCCATTGAAGTCCGCAGAAGCGCCGCCACGCCCAACCATCGGCCTAGCAATGGACTCACCGGCCTTCCCACCAAGATCGAAGTACCCCTCCTCTGGCACCTGCCGAAAGAGTTGCATCGCTTGCCCCCTCAACTTCGTCGAGTCCTGCTCATCTTCGAGCGTATGCCCATTCACAACCCACAGATCGTCAAGCCCGTCATTGTCGAAGTCTGTAAAGCCTGTCGACCATCCAACGGTCTTCAGCGACACCTGGCCAAGGCCAAGCATCTCCGCACTGTCCATAAAGAACATTCGGCGGTTTCCCTGATCGTCCTTCCAGTTGGCCGAGTGCATGTTCTCAAACGCCGCATTCTCTTGCGCGATCCAATGCGTTACGAATAGATCGAAATCATTGTCTCGATCCATGTCCCCAACAGCCATGCCCATAGCACCGCGATAGTCTGCAGCAAGCGATGATGCACCAATGTCATCAAAGTTGCCATCTCCTCGATTCAAGAACACTCCGTTCTTCGACACATCATTGGCGACATAAAGATCTACATCCCCGTCAAGATCGAAGTCAAATGGCGCAGCACCAAGGCTACGCCCAGAGGAATCGTCCACACCCGCAGATTCAGCAACGTCTTGAAAGGTCCCATCACCGTTGTTGTGATACAGGAGATTGGATTGCGCCTTGTATGACGATGGATTCAACGTGAACGGAACCTCTGCCCCATACTGCTTTTCTCTCCGCTCAAGATCCGACGCTTGAAACTCAAATTCCACGTAGTTGCAAACATATAAATCAATCCAACCGTCGCCGTCTGCATCAAACCATGCCAACCCCGTTCCGAAACCCGGATCATTGACGCCCGCATCGGCAGCAACATCAACAAACTGCCCGTCGTCATTGCGATACAGTCGGTTCTCTCCCCAAGCGGTGACATACAGGTCAAGATCGTCATCTGCGTCGTAATCTCCCCACGCAGCCCCGTTGCCACGAATGGGCAAGCCAAGTCCAGTCTCTGCAGTCACATCGACGAACGCGCCACTCCCGTCATTCCGATACAACCGAGACGAAGATGCCCCTTCCTCGGTAGGCAGATCGCTCAGAATGGAGGATGCGTAGTTGACAAGGAAGAGGTCCTGATCTCCGTCATCGTCATAGTCTCCCCAAGCCGCGCCCGAACCCATGTCTTCAGGCAATACTGATCGACGTGTGTCAGGGAAGTGCAGAAAGTCGATGCCAGCTTGCGATGTGGTTTCACTCAGATGAATGGTCACCATGTCATCAGTTGTTTCACGATGGAGCACTGAGGTCAAACCGTCGATTGACCCATCTGCACCTGGAGCCATGGGGTCAACTCGCTGCGTCAATAATGCAACCACGACCGCGGCGACAACAGCCAAAAGAACTGTCGGCACACCCCATCGCAACATCAATACATGTCGTTTATTGATCCCGCGCTTGGACATCTCGTACCTTGATCACGGTCTCTGTTTCTGAAATCGCGGTCACTGGGCTTCGCACATCCTCCTCAGTGCCATACACACGATCAAGAAACTCTGGATTCGCTTTCCGATACCACAGCACTGCCTTCACTCGCAATGTGCCTGGCTCTGCTGCCTTGACTGCAAATTCATCAACTCGCACGCCAGGTGCTTCTCGAGTATCCAGATCGAGCCGCCCCCGGGCCATCGATGGGCAGACGAGTTCCGCTTCAAACGAGTCTGTGACTCCAGGGTAGAGCGATCGTTTGTAGGAAGCCCCGACCAAGTCCCACAGATTGTGGCGATCAATCAAATTGCCCTCACGATCAAAGCCATCTGCCTTAAACAGCACCTGTGAATTGACGATCTGATCCGTCGATTCATCGACGCCGCCAGTGTGATACAACACATCGCCTCGATCATCCACCACAGTGAGTTCGATCCAACTCTCAATCATGTCAAGCGGACCTGTTGGAAAGTCATGGCCGGTCTTGTTGTTCGTAAGCAGCACCCGTATACCAGCCTCTTCCCCAGGTACGATTGATTCAGGCGCGTCGATCGCAAGTCGAACGACCGGACCTTGAGTCCACTTGTCTGCAATCTCCGGAATTGCGATATCACCCCTGAGCCATCGCTCCACTTCTTCTACATGCTTCTCGCCACCTGCCAGATTCTGCAGCGTCGGAATGTACTGGTTCGCTCCACACATGCGGTGCCCGCGGTGCATGCCATCTGCGAGCGAACGGTTGTAATCAGTCGGATCCCCTGACGCAGGATCTTGGCTCGGTTGTAGTGGCATGTGGCATTCCCGGCAACCAATGGTCGCTTCAGGATTCCCCTCGTGATACCAACGCGAGTTCTTCCAACTGTCATATTGATTCTGGCCTTGCACTTTGCCAATGTCAGTATTGACCTCTACGTCGAGGTACTGCTTATGGCACGCGGCGCAAAACTCGGGCGTCTTGTACAGCGGACGTGAGTATTCGGTGATGTGGTGGTTTGGATATGTGCGAATCAAAAAGTCACTGAAGAACTTTGCGAGATCATTATCTTCGTGAAGTTCGTAGATGTAGCGTTCAGGTGGCCGAATGGTGTAATCGCCATTGCCCTGCACATCTGTATGCACGATTGAGTGGCAAACAAGGCAACTGGTTCCTTCATCAATTCCGATGGGATCACCAACCACCTCTGTATGAGCATTCTTAGCTCCGGCGAAGAGCGATATTGGATCGTGACAACCACCGCAATACCTTGTGGTTTCCGCGCTCGTCTCAGCCACCATGAGTTCCTGAACACTTTGGTACATATGATCCAATGCTGAATAGCGATGCGCGCTGGGCAGCCACTCCTCATAGATCTCCTTATGGCAGCCACTGGTTCCACAACCCGCCGACCCTCCTAATAGCCTTGGATCAATGGCGTTGTCGGTTCGCACGTGAGCGGACTCCTCAGATAGCAACAACTCGATGGCGGATCGTTCTGAGTCACTAATCCCAGCAGCAACCGCGCCATGCCGAAGTCGCGCGAACAAGCCCATCGGGTCACCTTGCGTTTCCTGCAATGAGGCGTAAAAAACCTTTCCTTTCGCCTCCGGCAATGACTCGCCCACTCGCGTCATCACGCCATCTTCCCATTCTTTGTTGTCGATTCTTGCGAGGCTCGGTGCAAAGGGTCGATCCTCACCAAATCGCCAATTATATTTTTCATCAAATGCAGTACGAAGTTCCGGCGATTCGTACACCACTTCCCATGTCAGGCCGATGAGTACAAACACAATGCACACCGCAATTGACCATCCGTAATAGGAATGCCTCGCTCCGGCCAACGCAAGCTTTGATGATTCCTTGTTGATCTTTCGAATCACCACCATCGCCAGATGAACAATGATGAAGATGGCCATGGCCAATCCGGTAATGAGATGCACGAAATCCCACCCAAGATCAATCTTGGTTCCGAACACCCCCTGCCAAGTCAACACCACACCACTGAGTAAACATGCAATCAATAGCACCACAGCGATGTACCCCATCAACTGATAGTGGCTCAGCTTTCCTTTCCGTCGAACCTTCCAGTGCCGCCAGCAGTACCAAAGAACCGGCGCGATCATCGCCAAGCCAACAATGGAGTGAAGGAGCACATTGAATTGGTTGAACGGGCTGAAGGGCAGCAATAAGATGGCAAGCCCTGTAATGGTTTCATAGAGCAGCAGCCCACTGGCACCCTTAGTGAGTTTCGACCGCCATTCTGCAACCGCATCGACTGATCTAATCTGTCTGGGCTTCGCCAAAGGAGCAGAATCCTTACGGGGGTCAGATGGCATGCCTGTGGTCCTTTGCGGTTGTTTGGCAGAAACGATTCTTCTTCAGTGCCAATCGCATCGACCGAACCAGCCTGTACGGAAACCAAGACGCGGATATGCCACGCTGGCAGCCGCGGGGCTCGTAACTTGGCGTGTGATCCACAGTGAAACCGGTGACCAAACCAGCCAATATTAAATCGATTCTGGTTTTCGGATCGCGAAGCGGCGCAAGCCGCTCGGCAACTGCGTGGTCTGTGCTGACCATGACGCCGTGTACCTCCCAATCCCGGTTCAACTACATTGGTGAACGATGCCACGGTACAATTTTCTGACTACTTTGTCCAGATATCCTCTAATTATTCCAGTCTCAAATTTGGACCCACTGCGGAGTACGCACCGCCCGCGTGAGAGCCAAACTTTGGTCACTGAGTCGCATACTCATGCCCCACTCAATCTGGATGAGATTATCCTGTTATTGTGCCCGACAGTGTGGATCCATTCGATCACACGCGAATCACTCTATTCAGGACGCTGCCATGACGATCACCCTTGAAACGCTCGTGAGCGAAATCGCCTCACACCACCCACTGGCCACCCGCATCTTTGCCCGCCACCGAATCGACTTCTGTTGCGGCGGAGGACGACCGCTTGGCGAGGTATGCCAGTCAATCGGACTCGATGGACCCGCCATCGTTGCTGAAATCGAACAGGTGCTCGCCAGCGGCCCGGACACCGACGCCCAGTGGGACACGGCGCCCTTGGACGAGCTGATCGAACACATCCTCAGCACCTACCACCGCAGTCTCGACGAGGAACTCCCCCGCCTTGAAGCCATGCTTCGCAAGGTCAATACGGTCCATGGCGAGAAGGATCCCAAACGGCTCGCGGAACTACTCGATGTCTTCCTCGGACTCAGAGCCGAACTGACCGAGCACATGATGAAAGAGGAGCAGATTCTGTTTCCGATGATTCAAGCCGGACATGGCAGCGGCGCCGCCGGGCCGGTGTCGGTCATGGAACACGAACACGAGTCAGCGGGCAATGCACTTCGGCAGATGCGATCACTCACCGACGACTACACGCCACGATCCGACGCGTGCAATACCTGGCGGGCCTTGTGGGCCGGTCTGGAACAACTCGAAGTCGATCTGCACCAGCACATCCATCTTGAAAACAACATCCTGTTCCCACGGGCGTTGGCGGGGTGAATCACGTTCAGCCCATGCCCAGAGGAACGCGACCCAGTGCAGATCATTTCCGCCCGCGGCGAAGGGGTAGGTAAGTACAGGTCGGGCACTTCCTGTAGTGCGCCGGGATTGGCAGACTTCTCAAACCAGTGCAGCAGTGATACCACTGGCAGTTGCCCCATATCTGCCCGTCGTTCGCTGCGAGGAACCCGTGGGTCAGTCCACTGGTCGTGGTGGACCGACTGATCACTCCATCGCAGCAACCTGATCGATCAGCAAAG
>CAZGFN010000074.1:0-8871 GCA_964524945.1 uncultured Isosphaeraceae bacterium | reverse complement strand
AACCGACGACCTCCTGCATGCCATGCAGGCGCTCTCCCAACTGAGCTACGGCCCCAATGTTTTGAATTATGCCGGTCGATCACAACCGGGGGGAGGCATGATAGCGGACCAGGTGGTCAACTTCGCTGCTTAGAGGACCTCGTCGATGGCTGCGGCATAGGTCTGCTTGGGGTTGATCCCCACGAGATTCTTGACCATCTGGCCACCCTTGAAGACCATGACGGTGGGAATGGACATCACGCCAAGTTGCGAGGCCACCTGACGGTGGTCATCGATGTTCATTTTGCCCACCTTGGCCGTATCGCCATAGTCCGCGGCCAGTTCATCGATGGTTGGGCCCAGCATCTTGCACGGCTGGCACCACTCGGCCCAAAAGTCCACAAGAACAGGGACATCGCTCTGCAGGACATCCTGCTCCCACGTGTCATCGGTAAAGGTCAAGACGGCTTCGCTGGCCATGAAACGGACTCCTTGGGTGCCAAAAAGCGACGTACGGGTGCAATATCCCGTTGATCGGCCATGGTATCAACCTGAAGGTTTCTTCGGGTTGTGCCATTAATTCGGTTCACACCGCCAGATGATCGCCATAGGTGGTTGTAGAGCGAGGCCTGAGTGGGCCTCACGCTTGGAGCCCAGCTGTGACGCACCTTCGCACCTTCCTGCCCCTCCTCGTGCTGGCCCTGGGAATCACCCGCATCATTGCGGGCATCACCCCGGCTTGGACCAGCGGCGAGCATGGACTGGGAAACGGCCGCAGCCTGCGGCGTGGTGAGGCCTCCCAGGTCTCCGTGCCCATAGCCGACGACCACCTGGTTGTGCTGGCCTGAACCACTCCCTCCCCCGACTCTCCTCTCCTCTCTCCCGCACCCCGCCACTTGGCGGGGTGCGTGCTTGTAGGCTCCCACCCACACCACAGTGAGTCACGCCCACGCTGCTGCAATCACCGAACGAGCCACACGCAGGTGATCTGCCACATCGTGCACCCGAAACAGCCTGAATCCCCCACCGCACTGCACGGCTGTCACGGCAAGCGATCCGGGTAGTCGGTCTTCGGGCTGGTCGGCTCCGGTGATAGCCCCGATGAATGACTTGCGACTTGCTGCCCCGAGGACTGGCAAGCCAGTGTCCGCCAGCACATGACTTTGGGCAATGAGCCGCCAGTTTTGCCCGACGTCCTTGCCGAAGCCAAGGCCCGGATCGATGCAGATGCACGCCCGGTCAACGCCCGCGGTGCAGGCCTTCGCGGCGCGGTCCAGCAGCCAGTCACGCACCTCGATGGCGACATCACCACCATATTGAGGAGGCTCCTTCCACTGGGTGCTCCACGAGTCGTCTTCGGGCGCATGCACGCGATGCATCAGCACCAGTCCGCAACCGGTCTGGGCGGCCAAAGGCAACATGGCGGCATCTTCGCTGCCAGCGGCCACATCGTTGATGATGTTCGCACCTGCGTCGATCGCCGCGCGGGCAACCTCGGCCAGCGTCGTGTCGATAGATAGCGGGATATCCCACTGCTCGCCAATGGCCTCGATGACTGGCACGACGCGATCAATCTGTATCTGGGCTTGCACACGCTGGGCACCCGGACGGGTGGACTCGCCACCGACATCAATGATCGACGCGCCAGCATCGATCATCACAGCGGCCTGCCGACACGCATCGTCGATCGACTCGAACCGTCCACCATCGCTGAATGAGTCCGGCGTAACGTTGAGTATGCCCATGATGTGCGGCTCGGACAAATCGAGCATGCGATCGGGGGCAATCCGCCAGTGCGTCGCGGGCGTGCTCACTCCACCGTCACACTCTTGGCGAGGTTCCGCGGCTTGTCGACGTCGTGCCCTCGCAGCAGCGCCGCGTGATAGGCAAGCAATTGCAGCGGAACGATCGTCAGTAGAGGTTGTAATGGCTCGGGCGCGTCGGGGACATAGAAGACATCGTCGACGAGCGATTCAATTTCTGTGTCGCCTTCGGTCGCCACAGCAATGACGTGACCACCGCGAGAACGCACTTCCTCGATGTTCGAAAGCACTTTGCGATATTGACTGCTACGCGTGGCGATGACCACGACGGGCATCCCCTCGTCGATCAAGGCGATCGGCCCGTGCTTCATTTCGGCCGCTGGCATGCCTTCGGCGTGGATGTATGAGATCTCTTTGAGTTTGAGTGCCCCTTCCAGTGCCACTGGATAGTTGTACCCACGGCCGAGGAAGAGCCAGTTGTCGCGATGCACGCATCGCTTGACTACTTCGCGGATCGCATCGCCATGTGTCACCACTTGATCGAGCTTATCTGGAATGGCCTCCAGTTCCTCGAGAAGATGGCACGTCTGAGCGTTGGAGAGAAATCGTCGCCGCCCCAGATAGAGAGCAAACATCGTCGCGGCGGTGACCTGTCCAATGAATGCTTTGGTTGACGCAACTCCGACTTCAGGACCCACTCGCAGGTACACACCCGCATCGGTCGTACGGGTGATTGATGAACCAACGACATTGACCATGCCCAGCGTCAGGGCGCCACGGTCGCTGGCCTCACGAATGCCCGCAAGCGTGTCGGCCGTCTCGCCCGATTGACTGACGGCCACCACGACCGTGCCCTCTTCGATGATTGGGTTGCGATAGCGAAACTCACTGGCAAAGTCGGCCTCGGCTGGGATCTTGGCCAGATCCTCGACGAGGTACTCGCCGAGCATCCCCGCATGCAGGGCGGTTCCCTGACCAAGAAAGACAATACGACGGCACCGCACCAAGTCACGCGCATGATCAGCCAAGCCACCGAGAATGATCTCGCCGTCTCGCACATCGATGCGGCCGCGAAGGCATCTTCGCACAGCTTGTGGCTGTTCAAGGATTTCCTTGAGCATGTAGTGCTCGTGTCCACCAAGTTCGATCTCATCGAGCGTCACTTCTAACTCGCGGAGTTGGGGCGTGACTTCAACGTTGTCCAGATCCGCGGTGTGGAAGGAGTCTCGCGTAATGCGGGCCACAACTTCTTCATCGAGGTCTACCACGCGACTGGTGTGGCCGACGATCGCCTGCGCATCAGACGCAACGATGTAGCCTTGTTCGCCAACACCAATCAGCAGCGGTGATCCACGTCGAATGGCGATGAGCACATCGGGTTCCTGTTCACAGATGACCGCGATGGCATAGGCCCCCTCCACCTCGTGCAAGGCTGCGCGAACGGCCGCGGCGAGGTCGCCCTCGTAAAGTTCGCCAATGAGATGGGTCAGTACTTCCGTATCGGTCTCAGAATCAAACACATGGCCCTTGCCAAGCAGATACGTCCGCAGAGCCTGGTAATTTTCAACGATTCCGTTGTGCACCAACACGATGCCATGGCCGAGCTTTGGATCGTCCCGGTGCGGATGCGCGTTCTGTTCGGTCACGCTCCCATGGGTCGCCCACCGGGTATGCGCAATACCGATCATTCCGGTGAAATCGTCGTCGCCGTCGATCTTCTGTTCCAAGACCCGAACGCGGCCCACTGTGCGAGCAATGTGCAACCCCCCGTTGAGCATCGCAATGCCCGCGGAGTCATATCCGCGGTACTCAAGCCGCTTGAGTCCCTCGAGCAGCACTGGGCGTGCCTGCTCCGATCCGATATAGGCAACGATTCCACACATGGGAGACATTGTATCGGTCACATCGCGACGAGCCCAGCCACAGTAGGCTGCCGATATGCACCTGTGGTCGCAAGATGTCCAGAAGCGTCTCGACGCCGCTCGCCCCTTGGCAGACCGGCTCCGGCCACGCTGCCTGGATGATGTGGCCGGCCAGGAGCACTTGACCGGGGCCGACGGGCTGCTGCGACGCATGCTCAGCGGCGGGCAGTTGCGGTCCCTGATTCTGTGGGGCCCCCCTGGAACGGGCAAAACAACCTTGGCCGAGGTCATCGCTGCTGAAACGAACCGCCCATTCACAGCGGCCAATGCCGCCAGTATTGGCGTCAAACAGATTCGTGAAGTGCTGGACCAGTCTCGTGATCGGATCGGTGGTGGTGGCCCCGCAACGGTGCTGTTCCTCGACGAGATTCATCGATTCAGCCGCAGTCAGCAGGACGTCCTGCTGGGCGACGTCGAACGTGGCATCGTGACCCTCATCGGCGCGACGACCGAGAACCCCTACTACACAGTCAACGACGCCTTGATCAGCCGCTCGACGCTTCTGCAACTCCACGCCCTATCGCCCGAAGCGGTCGAATTGGTGCTACGGCGAGCATTGTCTGGCGACGATCTTCTGCAGCAGGCAGATGTCAACGAAGAAGCCATCGCATGCATCGCTGATGGATGCGAGGGGGATGCCCGGCGGGCCCTTTCGACGTTGGAGGTTGCTGCCTGCCTGCAACACGATCCGCATGCCCCGATCGATGCCCACATCGCCCGTGAGGCGCTCGGGCCGCGTGGCCGACGGTTTGACCGGCAGGGCGACCAGCACTACGACATTGCCAGCGCACTGATCAAGTGCATTCGCGCCAGCGACGCCGACGCATCGATTCACTGGCTCGCGGTCATGCTTGAATCGGGCGAAGACCCTCGGTTTATCTGCCGACGGCTGGCTATTCTGGCCAGCGAAGATGTCGGATTGGCCGCACCCCAAGCCATGCAGTTGGCGTCGGCCGCCTGGCAGATCGTCGAACGCATCGGCATGCCCGAAGCGGAACTGACACTTTCAAATCTGGTGCTGTACCTAGCGACCTGCCCCAAGTCCAATGCCGCGGCCAAAGCGATCTGGGATGCACGCGCCGCAGTGCGTGATTTGCCCGGCGTCGATGTGCCGCTTCATCTTCGAAGCGGGCACACACGCGGCGCGGAGTCGCTGGGGTATGGCAAAGACTACATCTACGCGCACGATGACCCCGCGGCCGCCGCGGCGATGAATAACATCAATCCTGACGGCGAGCCACCGACCTACTACACACCAACTTGCAACGGGTTTGAAGAGACCATTCGGCAGCGGTTACGTGACGACTCATGAGCATCACCAAGGCTCAATTGCGTAAAACCATACAGCCCACGATTGGGGCGATGTCCGGCGATGAACGGCAAGCAGCATCAACGCGATTGTGCGATGCGTTGTGGTCTGACGATGGGGTGTTGCAGAACTGTTTCGTGCATGGGCACTTCTTGATGGGGTATCTGCCGATGACGGATGAAATTGATCCGATGCCCGCCATGCAGCAATGGCTTGATGAAGGCGGACGCCTTGCTGTGCCGGTGACTGACTGGGATCACCACACCATGCAGGCCTGCGAAGTGGGCTCGCTCGATGACACGCTCTTTCATACCGGGCGTCATGGAATCCGATCACCGCGTGAAGTTACGCTGGTCAATCCCGATTTGCTCACGAGCGTCCTAGTGCCAGGGCTTGCCTTCAATGAGTCAGGCGCCCGGCTTGGTCGAGGTGGCGGATTTTATGATCGCTTCCTCTCGCAGCTGCGACCCGAATGCCTGAGAATCGGCGTGTGCTTTGATGCGCAACGCATCGAAACGATTCCCTGTGAACCACATGATGTCGTCATGGACATCGTTATCACAAGCGCTGGGTAGTGGCACCAGAAGATGAATTGACCGGCGGTCAATGATGCTGCGTTATTCGCGGACCAGAACCACGCTGTTGCCTTCGGTCAGCATTTCGTAGACCAAGGCAATATCCGCGTCGGCCAGTCGCACGCAGCCCATCGAGCGATCCTGACCGATGGAGTCTGGTTCAATCGTGCCGTGGATGCCAAAGCCGCGCTCTTGCAGGTTGTTCTGGTCGATGCCGTCAAGACCGATCCAATACTCGCCAATGGGGTTCTTTGGGTCGTCGGCGCCAAACTGCTCGCCAGTTCGTGGGTTAGTCCAACTTGGATTCTTCATCTTGCCTCCTCGCCCCACAAGAAAGGCGCCCTGTGGCGTCGAATTGAATTCGCCAAGACCTACCGGAAGGCTCCGCACGAAGATGGCCTCGTCGCCCTCTCCCAACCACACATCGATGCGATGAGATCCCTTCTCTACCTCGGCGTGGAATGGGCCCTGCACAAGTTTGATTCGCTGGCCCACTCGGATCCGCGACGGGTCACTGATGCCGTTGATGCGTTGAATGAAACGCCAGTTGGTCTTGACCGCTTCGCGATTGGCAATCCGCGAAAGTGCGTCGCCCGATCGAATTTCATAGAGTCGTGTGTATGGGTCGCCGGGTGTGACTTCGGGACCGAAGATCATGCCGTCATTGAGTACTTCAAGATCACCGCGTACTTCGGCTGCGTCGGCTGGCGATAGATCGCGGGCTCGCAGTGCGCTACTCAGTACGCGCCTGGCCTCAACGACATCGCCACTTCGGATCAAGACCGCAGCTTGCATCAGGACTTGGGTCGGACTGCGTTCTGGCGATACTGCGGGCGGAGGCTCCACCGATGGTGGTGGTTGTGTTGACTCGGGCGCTGCCGATGACTCGGGTATGGACGCTACGCCGGGTGCTGGCTGGATCGCTGCGGGCGGAGTTGCTTGAGCCGTTGATGGCGTGGCCATGGGTTCGGCTGGGGGTGTTGCTAGGGGTGTTGCCGGGGGTGTTGCTAGGGGTGTTGCCGGGGGTGTTGCTAGGGGTGTTGCCGGGGGTTCAAACTCAATCTGATGGGGCTGGGCCACAGGACGCGATGGAGTCGTCAGTGGATCAATCGCTGCAACGGGGGGCTGGGTCGGCGGCTGATCAGTGGACTGGGGATTGGGCCACACCCACCACGTCAGCAACGCAAGCGCCGCCACCACGATGATCAATAACACCGGGCCCCCCCGTCGGCGGCGGCGGCGACTGGACATCATTGAGCGGCGACTGCCACCGGAACCTGATTGACTTGGAAGTGCCATAGGGGGTGATGGTAGCGAGGTTATCGCTGGGCGCGTGCGGTGCCGCTCCTGATGACCCCCAATGACAAATCCCCCCAGGCCAGAAGCCTGAGGGGATTTGATGAGATCAAGAGAGTCAGCCTCAGAGGATCAGAAACTGATCTGAAGTTGCGTGCGGAGGAGCCACATGCTGCCAGCGGTCATGGCAGCAGTGTCGGTGTTATTCCACCAACCGGTGTAGCCCCAAGCACCAGCACCCAGCGTGTTGGCCGTACTCGGGTCGGTGAAGGCCCAAGACCAGTCAACACTGAGTTTGGCATTAGGACCGGCGATGTAGTTGTTCCAGCCGAGCGTGACCATATTGAGTTTGGAACTCGGGTTGTAACTCGAACCGAAGGGGACGATGCCGCCAGGCCCGAGGCTTGTGCGTGGATCTTGGAAGATGCCACCATAGGCACCACCAGGAGAAAGCCACTGCCAACGAGCGTAGAGCTCATTGGTGTCGTCGAGATACATGCCAGCACCGACTTCGAAACCGATCGATGTCCCATCGTTGTTGGGGAACAAGCCCGGAACGGCGATGGCTGTGCTGTAGATATCACCCACACCGTTGTCGTTGTTGCCGGTCGTGACAGAACCGTAGGCATTCCAGCCGTTGGCCTGATAGGACAGGTCAGTACTGATAAGCCAGTTGTTCTGGCTTTGGTCTTGGTTACGAAGGTAGCCACCACCAACACCCCACAGCCAGCCATCGGCGCCACCGACGGTTGAACCGATCTCGTCGAACTGGTTCCATGCCCCTTCGAGCAGCCATTCGCATCGGCCCGTGACGGCCCAGCCATGCTGATTTTGGGTCCACGTATTATTACCGACGCCGGCACCGGAACCATTCGAGAACATCACGTTGCCACGCATCGTGTCGGAGGTGCCCACGGCCTTAATGCCGTTGGTGATGGACGAGGTATTCCAGTAGTAGGTCTGCGAACTTCGCTCGATGGCCTGCTGATCTTCAGCGTTGACCATGAAGCCACGCATCACATCGAACTTCTGACGACCAACCTGAATGGACCAGGTATCGTCCATGTGCCAACCGCCGTAGGCCCACTCGAGGGGATCATTACTGATGCCATTGGCAGCACCGGCACGCAAGCCGAGGTTGTTGACGTTGTTGGCGTTGTACGGCGACCAGTTGAGCCGCGCATCGTAGAAAGCGACACCGGCGAGTTCGCCTGAGAAGTTCAGGGCTGCGCGGGTCGTTTCGAAGCCGAACGCAGTGTTGTACGTACCATTGATCGTTGCTGGAAGCAGTGGCGCGGCTTGGCTGACGGTGCTTGCACCTTGATGTCCGAGATTCCATCGTTCTTGGAACAGGCCGTTCATCTTCATGGACCACTTGCCGTCGCTACTGCGAATGAAGAAGCCATCGTTGTAGCCACTCGTTGCAGCGCTGCCTTGGAGACTGGCGCGTGTGTCGGCGTCGGCAAGAACATCTTGCACAATGCCACGCACTTGCTCGCTGCGAGCTTCGCTCATCCAGTCAGCGTTTTGCTGCGCTGCCAATTCGTCCAACAGGACTTCGGCGGAATCGAGTCGCGCCTGCAAGTCTGTATCGGTGGTAGAGCCGGCGATGACCGCTCCGGTCAGTGCGGCCGCGCCAAGTGCGCCGCTCAATTTCAGTGTTGCACTCATGGGATGTACTCTCCTGTAAAACGGGCGGCGGTGGTCCGCAGAACCCAGAATATGGTGCCTCCAACCGCTGCCAAACTGCATGCTTGGCCTCTCGTGGGGGAGACGTTGCGGGCAGGATACTGAACTTTCCTCCACAGGTGATGGATTCTGCCCAATGGGTTTAAAATGCTTTTGGCCTGGTCCTATATGGCCATTTTTACGTATTCAGGACGCTTTTTAGGATATAAGTCGGCCAATATAAGAACAGCCCCCCGATCCGAAGATCGGGGGGCTGGAAAGATCATTGATCCAGAACAGAACTGGGTCAGATCAGAAGCTGATCTGAAGCTGCGTGCGGAGGAGCCACATGCTGCCAG
>CAZGFN010000073.1:7804-9267 GCA_964524945.1 uncultured Isosphaeraceae bacterium | reverse complement strand
AGTGGATGCCTCGTTTCTGGACTCTCTAGATACCCCAAAGAAACAACCCCCCTGCGATGTGCAGAGGGGTTGAGTGTTGTTTGGTTGGTTGGTGATGGGAGTCAGGGATTGGTTGCTTCTTCC
This sequence comes from uncultured Isosphaeraceae bacterium, assembly GCA_964524945.1. Taxonomy (GTDB): domain Bacteria; phylum Planctomycetota; class Phycisphaerae; order Phycisphaerales; family SM1A02; genus UBA12567. The sequence continues at coordinate 9,144 of CAZGFN010000073.1, read as the reverse complement.
AGTTCCTTCAGCGCCTGGGTGCCTTTGATGCTTTCGTTGTCCTTCGCCCAGTCAAGAGCAGTCTTACCGTAGTTGTCCCTCGCGTTGACATCAGCACCTGCCCTCAGCAGCACTGAGATCACTTCGGGGTTGCGGTTGTATTTCGCTGCTGACATCAGCGGAGTCCAGCCATTGACTGTCCAAGCATTGACCTCAGCACCTGCCTTGATCAGCACTGAGAGCACTTCGGGATGAGGGTCGTATTCCGCTAGCCACATCAGCGGAGTTCTTCCATCTTCATCCCTCGCATTGACATCAGCACCTGCCTTGAGCAGCACCGAGAGCACTTTGGGGTTGATGCTTTTTTCCGTCACACGAATCAGCGGATCCCCTTTTTTTGACGCGTAGTATCCGCCGCTGGCAAACATCAGCGGAGTCGTGCCATTTGCAGACCTCGCATTGACATCAGCACCTGCCTTCAGCAGCACTGAGATCACTTCGGGGTTGGCGGGAGAGAGTAAATTCTCTGCTGCCCACATCAGCGGAGTTGTTCCATTTTCACTCTTTGCGTTGACCTCAGCACCTGCCCCGAGCAGCAACGAGATCACTTCGGGGTTGGAGTTGTTTTTCGCTGCCCATATCAGCGGAGTCCAGCCTCCCTTGTCCCTCGCATTGACATCGGCACCAAGATCCAGGCACTCCCGAACTTGAGAAACCGTTGCGTCGCTTGAGGCGCAGAGTTTTTGCAAACTGCCTGTGCTGTCCTCACAACCAACCAACGCAACCACGCTCATTGCCAAAGCAAGTAGAAGTTTGTAAGTCATATCGCGCCTCCCTGAGTTCTGAAACAGCACGCTTTTACACGATACCGCATCCCCCAATTCACGCCTCACTTAGTGAATGAACCGAATGCGCCCAAAGTCAGGAATGATGGTGGGGCCGCCATCCCAGGCTGGAAGCATGGACGGAAGATAACACCGAAAGCTTTCCCAATGAGCAGATCGCGGGGAACGACAAACGGGGTGTCGTCAACCTGCGTCGCTGTGATCGGAGCCGGCGCCCCCCACAACCGGGCGTCGAGACTTCGACCGCTGTTGTCGCCCATCACGAAGAAATGGTCCGGTCCCAACGTAAACACCGAATCAGGGTGGGTCGCCGCAGCGGGTGCATTTGGATACACGCGGTCGTAGTAGGCCTCGCCCGGCTTGTTGGTCAGGGACTGTGGCCCAAGTGTTCCGCCACGATAGAACAAGTCGCGTTGGACGGTGATGTTGGTGATGCTCGCTAGCGCGCCAGACATTGACCACACAAGTGATGGCTTCTGAACGCTTCTCTTGAGTAAGTCTTTGACTGACTCCTGA
>CAZGFN010000073.1:0-7794 GCA_964524945.1 uncultured Isosphaeraceae bacterium | reverse complement strand
GACTGCCATGTTGACCCACTGCATTGGCGAGTCGCTGCTGGGGCGTCCAGTCGTACTCAATCACCCCAACTTCCTGATCTTCAATCCACACCCGCAGACGCTGATCGGCGTGCTCAACGACCAATCGCCATGGCTTGCTCATGGATACAGGCACATCGTTTTGGGTGCTCACCACAGAGGACGGATCGTTTTCTGGCCACATCGACAGCGTGACAACCCCGCCCTTGACTCGCACCTCGTAGACGTGCGATCTGGCCTTGAGTGTGAAGGCTGCATCAAGCCCATCACCAAACGCTTCGATGGTCGCTGCGACTCGAAGATCGCTCACGGGATTCAAATCTGGAACCGTCATGAGCATGTTGTAGGCAGACCAGTCACTAAGGGGAAAGTGACGGTCGTTCCATTCAAGATGCGACAGCGAATCAGAAGTTGTTTCAAACACGCCCGCGGTCATCGTCCAATTCGATGGCGGTGTCGCTACCCAGGGTCCTTGGGTTGCTCGGCGGGGGAGTTTGCTCGGCAACGCGACGGTTGTATCTGAGTCGTGCACCAACTGCCAGACAGCCTGTTGCACGTGGTCTGGTTTGCGAGCTACATGAAACTCGTTTTCACCTGGTGCCTTGATAAAAAGGTCCCCATCAACCACCCAAGGTGTCTCTCCTGGAAGTGCCGCAAGCCGCTTGATGTACGTCCCACTGTCACCTTCTGGCATGGCAGGGTTCTTGAAGACGATGACATCCCACCGGTCAGGCTCAACAAATGGATAGAGCAACTTGGCAACCAGAATTCGGTCACCCCCGCGGGGCGTAAACGATGACTTGGTCGCGACGGTCATCGGCTGACCGGGCCCCAGCAGGTGGTCGCGAAGCATCGAAGGCACGATGCGGCCCCCGCTATCGAGTCCAACGGGCACCATCGAACCAGTCTGGCCGCTGGCAAGTTTGATGTGCTGGCCCATGAGCGTGGGCGCCATCGACCCGGTGGGGATGACGAACCCCTCCACAACAAATCCACGGAAAGTCATCGCTAACGTAAATGCCACGATCAGCGACTGCAGGGTGTCAATGATGCCAGCGGTATGGTCAGGAGTAGTCGTGGAGTTGGACACGGGAGGGGCAGGATAGTCACGCATTGTCAGTCAGGGGCAGGATCAATCCGCTGATGGGGCACCATCGGCGGGCTTATCACCAGAACCGCCACGCTTGCGGCGTCGGCGACGACGTTTCTTTTTGGTAGCACCAGTTGGCGAACCCTCAGAGGGGGTGTTGGCGGATTGGGGGCCACTGCCCTCTGGTTTTGGTCCGCTGCCCCCCCGGCGGCGACGGCGTTTCTTTCGTTTTGGGCGGGATGGTTCACCCTCTTGTGGCGGTGGCTGCTTTTGATCATTGCCACTTCGGCTGCGACTCGAGGAACCGCCTCGGCGGCGGCGTGACCGGGTGGAGCGTTCTTTGGGCTCGCTTCGGATCGGTTCAGGGAAGGGCTCTGGCTCGGGTGCCTTGGTCGGATCTGGACAGTCGTCTGGGTCCAATAGTTCTTCGATCGGCACCGCAATCAGACGATCGTCGTGTTCAAGTTTGATGCGAACAAGTTGCGTAAGAATCTGTCCATCGACGACGATGCCCGGGCCCTCAGTCGTTCCCACCCGCGTCTTTCGGTGTGGGAGATTGGCCTTGAGTTCCTTGTAGGTCTGATCCTCATATCGAAGGCAGCACATCAGGCGACCACATCGACCAGAGATCTTGAGCGGGTCGAGCGTGGCCTTCTGTTGTTTGGCACTTCGCATGGACACGGGGGCCAATACTTTGAGGAAGTTCTTGCAGCAGCACTGTTGCCCGCACCGTTCATAGTCGGCAACAAGGCGAGCCTCATCTCGCGCACCAACCTGTCGCATGTCAACACGGCATCGGAATTCTGCGGCAAGGTCCTTCACAAGCTCACGAAAGTCGATTCGAGTTTCGCAGTGGTAGTAGATCACAGCGCGTTCTGAATCGAGGGTGATCTCAGCATCGACGATCTTGATGTCAAGGTTGAAGAACTTGGCGAGTTCTCGGCACTTGACGCTCATACGGTGAGCGTCGCCAGTTCGCTCGGTGAAGTCGTGCAGATCATCTGAGGTGGCTACACGAAGCACGCGGCCATGGTCGTAGAACGGGTAGTCCTTGCCTCCAGAGGCATCGATATAGGCGCGAATGTCTTTTCTGGAGACGGCCGATCCACAGCCTGCATTGGGGCAGGTAGTCGTAAGCATCGTGGCCAGCTCAATGCCCCGGTGGCTTCGAACGACAAGTTTTGAGCCACACCCGGCCCGGATATCGCGGGAGTCGTACTCGCCAATCAATTGCATTCGACCAAACCGAACCACTATGGTCGTCGGGGCTTCGGTCGCAGCAAGCTGCTCCTCGGGCGTCATCGCATCACGATTCGCCGGATCAGCATCCGCTTCAAAGATGGGCAGTGGAAATATAGACATGAATGCTTGCGCAGCCCACTCCAACGAGCGGGTGGTACCCAATCAGAGGCCAACGGTCGAAAGGACCACAGAACCCAAGATGCCGCCAGGTGGGTTTTTCAGCCTTCTATCGAGCCTGGCCCCAATAGAAGTGAAACGCAAACAGGCCCCAAATACTACCAAACTACATTCTGTGAGCCGTGCTCATTTTGGAAAATGAACCCAGATCCCATTACTGCCGGGTTTTGAGGTCTTGGAGGGATTTGCGAGTGCGGCGGGAAAAGAGGAGGCGGATAGGGACCTCGCTGAAGGGAAGTTCCTCTCGGAGGCGGTTCATGAGGTACCGCTCGTATCGACCCTCGAAGAGTTTGGTGTCGTTGACGACCATTGCGATGGTCGGTGGATTGGTGGCCACCTGTGATACGTACAGCAACTTGGCCTGCGTCCCGAGTCGTGAAGACGGACCACGGTGCTTGAGGATGGACTCGATGACCGCATTGAGTTTACTGGTGGACTCGCGGTGGCGTGACTGCTCCCGCAGATTGAAGGCCATCGTGACGAGGTCCTCGAGCCCCTCGCCAACTTCGGCGCTGACCAGAACGATCGGGGCGTAGTCCAGGCCCCGCAAGTGCTTGGTGAGATACTCGACAAACTCCTCAGGATCGGTGCCCTCGGGAACCAAGTCCCACTTATTGAGCACAATGACGACTGGTTTGAACTGCCGCTGAAGTTCTTGTGCAAGTTTGCGGTCAACCTGTGATATCCGCCGGGTAGCGTCAAGAAGAAACATCACCACATCGCTTCGGCGGATCGCCTGAAGCATCCGGTGGTATGCGTAGTACTCGACATCACCAGAAAAACTCTTGCGTCGACGAAGCCCGGCGGTGTCGATGGCCGTAAAGGCCCGCCCCTCCATCTCAAAGCGTACGTCCACCGCATCCCGAGTCGTGCCAGCAATTTCCGAGACAATGCACCGCTCTTCGCCAGCCAAGGCATTGACCAAGGTGGACTTGCCCGCATTTCGGCATCCCACAATGGCCACCTGCATCTCAGACTCCGCAGGCTCCTGAACACACTCGACCCGTTGCCATATCTCCTCGCGAAGGTGACGCTGCCCGTACCCACTGGTAGCAGACACACACATTGGCTCCCCCAAACCGAAGGATGCCGCCTCCATCGCATGTGCCTCCCACGACTCATCGTCCACCTTGTTGGCGACCAACACAACACGATCGAGCAAATTCCGCTTTCGCAGCAGATCCACCACAACATGGTCCAATGGGAGCAGGCCGTCGGTGGCATCGATCACCAACAAGATCACCGCGGCCGACTGCATTGCAGCACCAATTTGCCCCTCAATGTCCTGTGTCAAGGCCGCCAGATCACACCCCGCATCATCGATCCGCTCCTCATTGGTGGTGTAGACACCCCAGCCACCCGTATCAGTGAACTCCACCCACCGTGTTTCAGTGTCATGGTCATCCTGAGGTGGCTGAAGTTCGACGATCGCGCTGACCCGATCGCGGGTCACACCCGGTACAGCATCGACAATGGAAATCCGACGTCCGACAAAGCGGTTGAGCAGACTCGACTTGCCCACATTGGGTCGGCCTACGATGGCGATCTGGGGTAGCGACATCCCGTCATTGTACCGTCGACGGGACTCCCCCTGCCGCATCAACGCTTCGCCAATCCCATAACTCAAGCCCCCGGCAGGCCGCCGACACCATGCCTGAGCCTGATAGATTGACCACATGTCCAGTGACGACATTCCAGGACTGCTTCTGGTTGTATCTGGCCCCTCTGGGGTCGGCAAAACAACCATTGTGCATCGCATTCGTGAGCGACTTGGTGGCACATTCAGCGTCTCGGTCACGACCCGTCCCCGTGGCGTGGGCGAGGTTGATGGCCGTGACTACCAGTTCGTGACGCGTGAACAATTTGGTGAGATGGAACAATTGGGGGCGTTTCTGGAACATGCCGAAGTCTTTGGCCGCCACGCCTATGGCACGCCGCGAGATCCCGTTCAACAGTCGCTGCAAGATGGGGAACTCATCGTGCTGGATATCGACGTGCAGGGCGCCATGCAAATCCGCGACCACATGCCCGATGCGTTCATGCTCTTTATCTTGCCTCCAAGTGAAGATGAGCTGTATCGCAGACTCGCCTCGCGCGGGCGCGATGAGGCCGATGCTATCGAACGTCGCTTCGCAGAAGCACGCCGTGAAATCGCTCTAGCGACTAGCAAAAACACATATGACGCCTTTATTGTCAATGACTCCCTTGACCGCGCCGTAGACGAAGCTTGCCAGCTGGTCACCGCCCGTCGGTCCGCGACACCTGCCAACTAATGCCACTGCTGCCATTGATTATGCTTGCAGGCATTCTCGCCCCTGCTGCTGCTCCACAGCAAACGGTCAGCCAAACTGCACTGGCGGTCCGCGGTGGCGTATTGATGATTCCGATTCAGCGATCCTCTGCCGACACGCTACAGACAACGTCAGTGGCGATTGTCAACGATGGACAACGAACAGATCTGACCGGTGAGGTCATTGCTATTGGCGCTGAACTGCGAAAAACTCGCCACTGGTCCTGGCCGTCAACACGTCCCGTCACCACATCGAAGCCTGATTCACAAACTCGCACCTGGCTGGCCGTCACGCTCCCGAAAGATGGACGAGGCAACCTAGAGTGGAATGGCCGCACCATCGACCTGCGCTGGTCCGACCTCCAAGATGGGATGCCACCGCTTTGCCTTGGCCACCCGCCAGCGATCCCTCCCAATATCGTCGATATCACCCCGCTGCTGGCAAGCCCACCCCTCGATGACCCACTCCAAGCGTGGCGCTGGGAACTTCTGGCAGCCCGCCACGGCGTCTCGCCACCGGACCTGTCACGATTCCACGGCGGTGACCTGCTGCTGGCAACCCACGATGTGCAGCAGTGGAGACAGGCCATGTGGCGACTGCACACCGCAAGCCCAAGTGTTGCTCGGACCGCTGCTGATCTCTTTACCGCATCGGTCACTATGCAAGGGCACACAGTGGCCGGCTGGCTGACCGAGCCCGCCGCTCGTACTGAATTCCTTGCCGCCATGCAAACGGGCAGCGACGATCTGGCCGAGGCGGCGCTGGCATGGTGTGACCGGCAAGTGCCCGTTGGTGGGTGGATTTCCAAAGTGCATGGCCCATCCATCGAAGTATCACTGCTCAATGCCAGCCCAGCCCAAGAACTTATAGAACTTGCTTGGAATCGAGCCGGCGAACTTCCAATCGCATCAGTGCTCGCAGCCAGATCTGGAAGAGTGGTACAACTGCCGCCCCTGAATAGTCATGCGCGAGATGCGCTGGTCATTGAGGTTGGCACCAACCAAATGATGCTACCTGTGGATCGCCAGACACAACGAGTTGAACCACCTGGCCCAACACTGGGTCCACTGTCAGCAGCGTGGACACTGGGCGATGTCCGACTTGCCACGCCGCCCAAGTTGCTTCCCGTAAACGAACTCACATTCGTTCAACTGCGGCGACTGGCCGGGCACTGGGAGTTGATGTTTGAGTGCCGGTGGACACACCCGGTCAGCACAGGCTCATGGGCCGACTGGTCGCTCGACACACTGCCACAACATGAAGCTGTGCTGATTCATGTCGTAGAACAGAACCGCACGCACCACATGCTCATCACGCCAGACGGCCACATCGCTGCAGCACAGGGCGACACCATCCCAAAAGTCAGTACTCGGTCACATCCCCACGCATGGCTTGCAAGAGTCAGCATTCCAGATCTGTGGACCGATGCGGGCGAACTGTCACTGGCCATTGCGCGAGGACACGCCAATACCGATGGCATCGAAACATGGCCGACGCCATGTGCATCGTGGGACCTGCACCTTGACCCCGCACCGTTTGATCTCCGCGATTGGGATCAGCAGTTCAGCACAGGGCAGCAGCCTCGTTGACACCGCCCCGAGCGTGCACGCAAGAACACATCAGCCCGGGCAGTCGCCCCAGTTGCCTACCAATTCCATCAGGTCCTCGACATCGACGCCGCCATCGGCATTGATGTCGGCCTCGGGAACGAGGGTATGCCCCATGTGGTGCAGTACCGTCAACAGATCGGGAACGCCCACCGCGCCGTCGCCATCCAGATCACAGTCTGCACATGTTGGTGGGTGTGGTGGTGGTGACACATGGGCTGAGATGAAGAAAGCAGAACCCGTCTCCCAACGAACAGGATCTCCGCCAAGCGTCGGTTTCATGTATGCGTAGTTTGGCGCCCCAACGATGGCCCAGCCGACGTCACCGACGTCATAAGAGCTATTTATATCCACGCTGTAGCCAAACCCGGGGGCAGACTGTGTGGCTTCGGGCTGTGTCAGGGCGTGGTTGCCTGGTGACAAGGTCTCGGTATGTACCCAACGACCCAACGGATCGTTGTAACTGAATCGATACGCCATTCCAAACTTGCTTCCGGATGTGGTGTCATCTTGCGGGGCCCCCACAATGAGTTCATCGCCGCTGACGCCCACGCTCGTTCCGAAACCCCCGCCAGGCGTGGAACCGGGCGGGAAGATTCGATCAGTCTCGTGCCATGAGCCGTCATTGGCAAAGTCAAACGCGTAGACGTGACCATCGCCAGGCGAGATGCTCTGGTGGCTGGGCGACCCAATTATCAGCCGGTCAGCCCCACCAAAGGAGATCGCAGATCCGAACCGTTCGTTCCATTGGCCGGTCGAAGGTGTCAGCCGCTGCTCAAAGTCCCACGTCCAATTGGCTGGATCCGGATCCCCGCGGTTGAGCACAAACACCTCGACCCAGCCTGCGGGGAAGTGTTCGGTAACCGCCGGGGCAACCTGGCATCCCTCCATTGCGCTACAGGTCGAATCCTCGCCGCCCCATGAACCGCCAAGAGATTCGCATACGGTGGCATTGACGTTGGCGCACATCACTCGTGCAGCCCCCGTCGGGGGCGCCGTGTTGAAGTAGCAGCACGCACCAGTCATGTAGCACGGAAGAACCTGATCGATGTCCGGGTCGGTCAATGCGCCGTCGCTGTAGAACGGCACGCCAACGGCCAGTCTGACGGTCAGGGCATCGGCACCCAGTGCCACCTCTGCGCCAAACGCAGAACACCACACATCATCATCTTGAAATGGTTTGGGAAGCACGACAGGATCGGCGGTAACCAAACTTCCCCCAGCAACGTCGTACAACGCCGTAAGCACATGACCGCGAGCCGGTGCCGGTGACTCCTCGTCCAATTCGGGAAAGAGATACCCTTCACCCCACCACGGTCCGCCGCCAACAATGGCGACATAATCACGACCGACATGATTGAAACTCTCC
>CAZGFN010000072.1:0-10497 GCA_964524945.1 uncultured Isosphaeraceae bacterium | reverse complement strand
AATGGCACGGAAGAGGCATACAGCGGAGGAGATCATCAACCATCTCCGCCGAGCACCTCTCGATCACGCATCAGCGATCGTTCACCGAGCGTCTCCTTCGGTTTTGGAAAGTACGTACGTGACCCTGCCAGGAATCCTCGAAATTCGTCGAATCCCCGTGACAGTGGGTGCATGTCATCTGAAGCCCCGAGGTGCCACTTTCCGATGACGCTGCTCCGATAGCCAAGCGTAGCAAGGCGATCGGCAAGAGTCGTTTCAGAAATGGGCAACCGTTGCGCATGCCATAGCGAGGAACATGGCATGCATGACGATTGACGATCGCGACATCCTTCGAGTCAGGAACATGAGGGAGGGTGTGGGAGGCGTTCAACTGGTGAACAGGAAGAGCACCATGCCAGCGTCAAAGATCGAGACGCCGCCTGAATGCCAGGGTGAAGAAGGGAGTTAGTTGTCGAAATGGGCAAGAGCTTCCAGTAGATCGGTGATGTCGACCACACCGTTCATATCTAGGTCTGGTCCGCATATGGCGTCGGGCATACGAATTCCCCACGCACCCACGATGGACAGTATGTCGATGATGTTGACATTACCGTCACCATCAGCATCGCCGGGCCGAGCTGGTTCGATCAGGGCCCAGTGGCTGTAGTTGTAGTTGTGAGCGTAACGGATAATCAGCGCACCAGATGCGTTGGAATCGCGTGGTATGCCGTAGAACTGCAACGGGGGTTCGCCGATGAGGCGATGATTGAGAATTGATAATCCACCATCAATAGTGGAGACGAAACCCTGCATCTCGTAGTTGGTATCCATCACCCTTCCGTAAGCCACCCCAGCATCAGTGATGCCAAATACCTCGACTCCGAGGGTGTAGGGCGGTAGCTGTATATCGACGGCCTTGTTCCCGCTGGGAGGAACCATCGCCAGATTGGGATCATTATCGACATACCAAGTGATGGCAATGACATTCGTTTCACCTGCCAAGGCATCCAAGTTGACTGCATTCGCAACAGTAAGTACAGGAGTTTGAAGCGTGCTGCCATCGTCATCGAGTACCGCGAACCGAATCGAAATCGTCTCATTTTCTTCGTGCGAGAGAAGAATCCGATTTGCTGCGTCAATCGAGGTGGCACGGGTTACGCCGGATAGTTGCGGTGCAAGGTCAATCATGGCACCGTCCTGCCAGACGAAGGCGCGGGCTGTCGTATATGAAGCGATGTTGATTGTTCCTGTTGCGATGCCGGCCTCGTTGATGTCCGCAAAGGTAGCCGGATCTCCGCTATCCGAATCGCTGAGTTGGATGTATCCGCTGTCTGGGTGCCACAGGAACCCAAGATCGTAATGGTTGCCCGCGACCCAGCCTGAGGAAGTTGCGTGTGTGATCGTTGAGTAAGAGTTGACTGGGGCTGAAGCGACGGCGGTAATCCCCGTCGGCGTGGCGTGGATGATCGAGCCGGTCGCGAGGTCCGTCCCGTATGCGTTGCCCTCTTGATCAAGGCAGTGGGCCTCGGCGAAATCCCAGTTCACGGGGACGAGTTGCAACTTGCTATTCTCCAGCAAGAAGGGTTGCCGGGTGATTTTCTGGCCGTAGCCGTGGAAGGCGAAGCCCGCGATGCGACCAGCCTCGTCGATGTCGAAGGGGACGAGCGTCTTCACACCATTGCCATCCGGGTGTTCAAGTTCGGTGACGACGTAACGCGGGGGGAGATCCTGCGCTACGCAGGTCAAGGCGGGGGCGGTTCCCACGATCAACAGGAATCCAGTTAGTTGCAAGGTGGACATACGTACTGTCTTCAGTGCAATGTACTTCCCCATTGAATTACCGACAAGGAATGATCTCCCATTGTTCAGTCATTGCTTGTTGCTGGCCCATAGCAGAGGTGCTTCAGCAAGTACTTGCAGGTTACCTACTGCCTTGGAGAGGGTCTTTGAAAGTGGGTTTCCCGCCGATCCAGATTCTGCTGGCGTCCACGATGAACAACCCCTCGTTGTTGCGTTCGTTGACCACGCCTTCGACGACGACGAACTTGGATGTTTCCAATCCTCCTACTTCTTCGGCAGTGCACCGAAGTGGACGCCCATCATCCCCGGTTATACGAATGGTCGCCATGCCGTTGCGAAGAAGTTCGCCGTCTTCGCAGCAGTAATCCCATGGGAAACCGCAAAGGCCATCATCGCTCATGATTTCACATGATTCAAGCGACGGATCAACTGTAAGAAAGATTGCCTGATTTTCGACGAAGGGTTTGGCTCGACCACCGACACGTGCAAGAAAGGTGATTTTGTCGCCGACCTTGGCGATCTTCTTTGCCTCGATTAGATCAACTACATCCGCCGGTCGTTCCGTCATGAATGTGCTGGAAGGAATGGTCGTTGTGGTTTGCTCGGGTGCCTTTTCCGGAGATTTGCCATCGCAGCCAACCAACAAGGAAGACATAAGAAAGGTAGTGATCATCAGGACTCGCATGTGTGTTCTCCGTTGAAGTGAAGAGTATAGATGCTGTTTATTCACCAGCCTTGAGTGATTCTGTAATTGGAAGACGAAGACAGCGCCATGCGGGCAGGAGTGCGCCGATGGCTCCCAGCAGGAGACCGGTTCCCAGCCCCCATCCAATGACACCAGTGTCGATTCGCAGACCGAATGTCCCCATCGAGAATTGCACGACGATCTTGTCCAGCAACCACGATCCCAGTCCACAGGCGATCAGCGTGCCGATAGCAGCGGCGAGAGTGGATTCTTGAATCAGGCTCAGAGCGATTGCAGAACGTGAATAGCCGAGTGTTTGCAAGGCCCCGATTTCGCGTACGCGGCTAGAAAATGCTGCGTAGGTCGTGTTCAAACCACCAAGCACCGCGCCGATGGCGATGAGTATGGCGGTTACAAGCACCATCAGTCCGATGGGTCGAAAGAAGGCCGAGAGTTTTGCGTAGTACTCTGTTTCGGACATGGCGATCAGTTCAAGATCCAATCGTGACGCGGCGAAGGCTTCGAGGTCACCGATCTCGGCTTCATCCATCGAGACAACCACACACGAGATGGTGTCACGTTGGCTGGTTGCCATGAGGTCAGTCAGTGATGTCCAGAGTTCGCCCTCTGCGACGCCACCGCTGGCTTCGAGTATCCCGACAATCTCGTAGGGTTCCTCGTCAATTTGAAGGATAGTGCCGATGGCTTCTTCCGCTGGTTCGAACCCCATAGCACGAGCAGCCAATATGCCCGCGAGCAACTCACTACTCCCGGCTCGGGGAGTTCGTCCGGCCACGACGCGTACTTCGTCGTGGACCAAGAATGCTGCGGGCTCGATGCCGCGAATGATGCTCATGGTGTCTTCTCTGCCGATCCCCTCAATAGGGATAGCGACATGAGCCTCAGCGGAAACCGCATCGATTCCCGCTCGATGCACTAGACCGGACACGCTGGCAGCGACGATACCTCTGGTTCGCATCGGTACCTCGCTGCGCTCAATGCTCTCTTCAGAGCCGCTGCCCATTAGGATGACGTTGGTTTCCCGTCCACTGGTGACGAAGGCCGCCTGCATGCCATTGACGAAACCGGTTGCTGTCAGCACCAGCAGCACGACCAAGCCGCTACCTCCTACGGTTAGTAGCAGGCGGACTGGGTTACGCCCCAGATTGCGTATGGCGTATTCGAAGGGAAGAATGCGCATGGTCTGGTTACACAGCTCCAAAACTGGACGCGATGCTGCGTCGGGACAGGCGAAGGGCTGGAACCACGCCGGCGAGAATGCCCAGTGCCAAGGCAAGGCTGGTGCCAATGATGGCCGTCCATGCGCTGGTCGATATTTCGATGCTTGCACCTTCCATGGTCATGGCGAATCGACCGTACTGGATGGTTAACCAGGCACTAAAGGCACCAACTAGGCCACCGGCCAGTCCGAGCAGGGCCCCCTCCACGAGCACCATCCAGCCGATGAGTGAACCAGTCCAGCCAAGGGTTTGCATGATAGCGTGATCACGAATGCGATCACGCATGGCCAGCATGATGGCGTTGGCAATCAACGCAAAGACCGCAACCAATGCACCCCAGCCGAGAATACCTGCGAAATCCGCGATGCCCACGATGTCTCTCGCTGCTCGGCCAATGAATGCTTTTTCCGGCCGAGTTGCGGTCGGCCGTTCTTCATGGACGAATGTTTCATCGATCGAGCGTGCAACCTCATCCATCCGAGTTGGGTCATCCACGACCACGTTGAATTGTGTGACGAAGCCACCGGTACCACCACGGCGGATTGCTTCCTGCAGGAAGGGTAGGTGGACCCATGCCGAGTTGCGATCCTGCATCTCGCTGCTGGACAGGATGCCGGCGACGAAGACTGTCACGCCCGCTGCGCTGAAGCGATCACCGATACGAATACCACGACGGGAAGCAAGGGCATCGCCGATGATGGCGGCATCACCACGTTGTTGCCAATTACTGATCGAACCGGATGTGATTTTTGTGCCTGGTGACAAGGAATCCTGCAGGTCGTCTTCCGGTACGCCGCGAAAGGTGACAACATCAAGCGATGCCCGGCAGTTGGAAACGAGCACCTGCATGGGTATTGCGGCTTTCACGCCATCAAGATGTTCAATACGATCCATGTACCACTGTGGGAGTCGACTGGTAAAGGGGCAGTAACGGTTTTCGCGATACACCACGAGCATGGAATCACCGACACCGGCTTCGGTGGCCTCTCGTACGCCGTTTCGCATCGCCTCTACCCCCGTGAAGAGATACATTGCCATGGCGATACCTGAGACGGTCAGCCCGGTGCGGATCGGGCTACGACGCAGGGTACGGAAGACAACAGGAACCAGTCGGAACAGTCGATTCACGCTGTCGTTCCCTCGTGCTCAAGCAGTCGTCCCTTCTCCAAATGCATCAGGGTGTCGGCCCACTGCGTGGTAGCCGGATCATGAGTCACCATGACAATGGTGCGTTCTTCCTCCTTGTTGAGTCGCTGAAGGAGATCCATGATGGCTGTAGCGGTTTCGCGGTCGAGATCGCCGGTGGGTTCATCGCACAGCAAGAGATCTGGTTCGGTCACGATCGCCCGAGCGATTGCCACACGCTGTTCCTGTCCGCCGGAAAGTTGTCGTGGATAATGCTTGTAGCGGTCGGCGATGTCCACCGCCTCCAAGGCAGCACTGACGCGTCGGTGTCGTTCTCTTCGAGACAGGGATTGCAGCAGCAGCGGCAGTTCCACATTCTCGTATGCAGTGAGTACCGGGACGAGATTGTAAAGTTGGAAGATATAGCCGACATGATCGGCCCTCCATGCAGCGAGACGTCCACGGGATAGTGAGTGCACTGGGGTATCGCCGATGTACAACTCGCCTTCTGTGGGTGAATCAATGCCCGCAAGGAGATTTAGCAGCGTCGTCTTTCCCGAGCCCGATGGTCCCATGAGGGCCACGAATTGACCACGATCGATATCCAGATCAAGTTTGTCTAGCGGCTTGATGTGTTCCTCGCCGCGAACATAGGTTCGTGAGAGTTTTCGGCAGCGAATGAATGGGGTGCTCACTGGTCACCTCCAGTGGCATGGACACGGTCGCCGTCCTGCAGGCCTTCAAGATCGAGAATTACCTGATCTCCGGGGTGGATCCCATTGATGACCTCGATCCACCCATCGTGTTCATTGATGCCGAGCGTGATCGCTCGCTTTCGAGCGATGCCACTATTGCTGTTGTTGGATTCGATGATCCAGACACTGCCATCGTCGATCGCATCAAGCGGAACGAAGGTGCGGGGTATGCGGCGTGTGCCGAGTCCCACCTCCTCGTCAGTTGCCGGAAGAATACGCACCCGTGCCAACATGTCCGGTTTGAGAAGTAGTGACGGTTTGAGAATCCGAACCTTGGCTTCAATCGTATTCTTCGAAATGTCCGCCCGGTGGACAAAGCGAGTTACTACGCCATCGAACACCTGGTCTGGGAGGATGTCAACGACAATCTCGGCACGTTGGCCAACTCCGACCATGGCGGCACTGGCAAGGGGTACATCGGCTCGCACCTGAAGTTTGTCCGGTTCGTAGAGATGAACAATGTGCGAGGCATGCTCACCGTTGCTGAACTGGACCACGCTGCCAGGCGATGCAAGGCGTTCGATGACGACCCCGTCGATGGGGCTCAACACAGTCATCCGCTTAAGGCGAAGCGAGGCTTCATCATGAACCGACTCGCCGTCGGCAAGCAACGCCTTCGCGTCCATGACAGCGGCTCCCAGCAATTGCTCTTCGATTTGCAGTTGCTCAATAACTGCCCCGGTGACTTCGAGTTGCATTGCCAATCGTTCCACAGGTCCAGCTGCGACAGCGCCACTTTCGACAAGGGAGGATTTGCGACGGACTTCGTCTTCGAGGGCGTTGTGATTTGCGGTGGCGGCCCTGAGGCGAGCAGGAAGCTGGGCAAGGTTGGCCTCGGCAATGGCGAGATCTGCCTCTAGGTGGAGAACGACTGCTTCAGCTCGCTTCAAGGCGATACGCGCATCATCATCAATGAGGTTCGCAACTGGTTGCCCAGTAGTGACTGTGTCACCCTCAAGAACGAGGATGTCCTTGACGATACCCTCGGCAAGTGCTCCAGCGTAAACACCGAATGGATCTGGTTCGATCCAGCCCGGAGCCTGCACGATGGCATCACTTGCTGGTGATCCGGTCTTGAGTTCCTCGATTTGCGCATCAACATCGCGTACGAGGGCCGAGACGGCGCGTACTGATCGGGCTGGCGCGATGTTAGACCACACTGTGCTCAACAACAGGGCAAGTGTTGCGGCGAGAATCAGGACTGGCAAGCCGAATCGAAGCAGCCAGCGTCGGGGCGGCATTGGAATCTGTGCATTTGTGTTCACGATGAACCCTCCGTGTCGGTGCTGCTTGAGTGGGTTTCGATTTCGATCTCAGGCACGACATCAATATTGGGGTTGAAACTCCCTCCGACAGCCCGTCGCAGGCTGCACATCGCCTCCATGGTTTTGAACTCCTGCCGGACAAGACTTTGTTCAACGTTGATGCGTTGCCGCTGTGTCATCAGCAGTGTGTTGAGATCAATCTCACCTTCTACGTAGGCCGATTTACTACGTTGCTGGGCGGCAATGGCCGCACCAAGTTGCCGGTCGCGAATAATCTCGGTTTGAGATCGAGCGTCGAGGTAGCGGTTGAAACTTGTGCGGACCTGCCTCTTCGCCATCTCAGTAGCGGCAAGCAAGTCCATGTGAGCCTGCTCAAGCTTTGCTACTTGGATTGCAACGGCGGGGTCTCCGTTGTCGAGAATGGGAATGCTGATACTGGCACCGGGTACCACGGCTTTGCGACCATTGAAACTTTCCTGGTAATTGATGTTCACTCCGATTTCGGGGAGACGGCGAGTGTGGGCCAGCCCGAGGTCGGCCTCCAGTTTCCTGACCACTTCGAGGGAGGCAGCAACATCGAGCCGACCAAGAGCGGCAAGTTCTAGAAGTTGCTGTTCATCGAAGGGGATATTCCACGTTGGCGGAAGGTCGCCGATGGCAACCCATGCCGTGTTTGCCTGTGGTCGGCCCATGGTGCCGAGCAGTTCCAACTTGGCCTCGAGCAAGGCATGCCGGCTGGCGACCATGGAGGCCACCGCTTCCTCGTGGTCCACAATGGCCTGGTCGAGGTCGATCTGAGCTAACTCGCCTGCTTCTTGCATCGCTTGTACGAGATTGACTGTTTGCTGTGTAATGTCGATGTACTGTTGATCGAGGACAAGCATCTTCTGGGCGGCGAGGATGCTTGCCAATTGGGTGCGTGTTCTGGCCATGATGATTACGCACCTGTCGGCTGCCTCGTAGACGGCTGCGCGAAGCTCGGCCTCGGCGGCTGTAACACGATGAGGGTTTTTCCAGATCCAACTGAGCATCTGGATTCCCTGCACCATCAGCGGCGCGCCGGCAAGGCCGTCGATGGCCACGCCAATGCCGAATCCGGCAGTGGGGTTTGGGGGGAGACCATTCTGGACATACCATGCTCGGCGTTCGACGATGACGGCCAGTGCGCGTCGCAGGGATGGATCGCCTTGGAGCGCGACAGCAACAGCGTTGTCGTATGTCAGAGGCGAGTTGCCGTTCCAGGCCGGACTTTCGCCTTCGACAGGCAGTGCCCATGCCTCAGCTGGAGTGAGACTACCGTCGACTCGCTGGGCGGCTTTCGCAGCAATGTCCAATTCACGACTTGCATCGAGGCTGGCGCAGCCAGCAGTGAGCAGCATGGCTGTGAGGACGGTGGCTTGAATGGCGGGGAAGCGAGGGACGCATCCCGGGGCATGTGGGTTCATAGTCTTGGTTTCCGATGAAGGCACAGCGAAATGTGTGCGCATACAAATCCGCACACGGTTCGACAAAGTGTGTTGATCGGGAACTAGACTTGGAGGATCACGTGGCCGCGGAGCGAGTCCACTCCACCGGGTTTCGGCGGTGGTTCGTCCCAAAGGTTCGTGTTCAACCCCATGGTTTCTGCGTTGGCGACACTGTTATCTGCCAGCGAGAATGGGGGAAGAGGAGTGCCAATCGTATCGATTGGCGGGGTCCAGTCGACTGAGCTCACAGGAGCCTTGAGACAGCAACCGCAGTCAGCGTCGCTGCAGGGGGACTCATCGGTGGTTTCCTGTGGCTGGTCTGTTTGGCACTGCTGGCTTGAGCAGCAGGAGGTTTCGACGATGGGAGTTGCTTCAATTGGTTCGCAGCAAGAACCACTGGCCTCAACTATGCAGCAACACAGCGGCATTGCGGCTGCGGTGAGCAGGGCGATGAATCGGTGTGTTAGTCCTCGTCGATGACCGGTCATTGGATGATCCATCCTACGCTATCCCATCGTCCAATGTTTACCTTGCCTTGCAAGAGACAAGGCTCTTTATTGTGGGTAACAGCATCTCATGCGGTCTCGCATCGCAATTGCGGCCATTTTATCAGAACCACTTTTTTCCTATATCGAAATAGTTGTATGCGAGAACCTGCGAACAAATAACCTGCTCTCTCTGTTATTTCGCATCATTGGTTGGTGGGATGCGGGAAGTTCGGGAGCGTTTTCGGTGGTACCCATTCAAGATCCATTACCAGTGCGCCATGGTCCGAGGGAAAGGATCGTTGATTGGAGGGGATCGAATCATCTTCCCAGACGAGCGGAAGCACCTGTCCGGCAACCGGTCGCAGTGACCATCGTTTGGATGCATCGGCAGGATTCTTCAAGTACAACCGGTCGATGCGCTCGAAGGACTGTGGTGTTCCCTCTTCATCGGTAGCAGGGCCACGGTACATCGGTGACCAGGTGATCCCAGGGTACTGGACCGGGTTCGGATGCACCGCCCGGTACGCGTCTACAAAGCCCGCCTTGTGCATCGCTGTGCTTACGGGCAGGGCGAGTTCCCGGCGACGCTTGTAGACGCGTGTTGTGTCCTTGGTCCAGTCTAGGTGGGAGGGTGAGTTCCAGTCGCCACCGACCAGCAGCGGGACATCCGCTGCGAGCTGACCCGCTTCTTGTAGGTGTGCGATGATGGCCGTTGCCTGCTGCTGTCGGTTTGAACGTTCATCTTCCGCGGCCAGCAGCGTCTCGTCGTTCATGGTGGGGTTGTCGCGGAGTTCATAGCCAATGAACGATCGCCAATCGATCCAGATGCTCCAGGCAAGCAATTCACGACCGTGCGCATCACGCAGCCGGGCGCCGACTCCGTGCCACTCGTGGTGGAAGAAGGTTGCTTCCATTTCCAGAGGAGTCAGTACGCACAAGTGGGTGCTCTGGGCTTGGTGCTGGTTCCAGGAGAGTTCACCGGCGAGCCATTCGCCGAGGCGAGGTCGATCTCCATCGATGTCGTAACTTTCCTGTAGCAGCACGATGTCAGGTTCCACGGACCGGATAACAGCTAGGGCTTTCTCGGCGCCTTGGTCAACGTCATTGCCACCGTGTAGTACGTTCCAGACCAGTACCCGAAGCTCTGGTTTAATCGTTGCGTTCTTGTCAACGGGTTCGCCAGAGTGCACGCTTACCGCAACTGTTGCGAGGATGAGAATGATGATGTAATGGAATCGCATGGCGGAAGGTGTATCTGAGTTGTTGGGAGAGGGAGATCTGAAGCAACTTCAGTTTATTATCAGGGCAGGCTCTACTGCCACAGCCTCTAAAACAGCCTTATGAAATCCTTCTCCAAGAGGGCCATCGAAAGGGAATTTCTGCGTTACAAATATCGCTGTCAGATCCTGATGTGGATCAATGAAGAAGTAAGTACTTGCTGCTCCTCCCCACGTCCAACGTCCCCCTCCGCGTGGTCCGACTGAAGTTACTACTGGATCCATCAAGCCAAATCCCAACCCAAATCTCTGGTGGCCTGGATAGGCCGGGCTCAGGTGATTCTGGGTCATGAATTTCACAGTTTTGGCCTTAAGAATGCGGACACCATCAAGTTCGCCTTGGCGTTCCATTGCTTGCATGAATCGTGTGTAGTCCCCAAGTGTGGACCACAGTCCGCCGCCGCCTGACTGAAATC
>CAZGFN010000071.1:0-10620 GCA_964524945.1 uncultured Isosphaeraceae bacterium | reverse complement strand
TGTCACTGGACCCGCTGCACTCATGGGGCTTCGACACCGTGCTTGCCGGTGCCGCGCAGGGCTCCACCGTGTGCATCAATATGGATGTTCAGTTCAGTAACGGTGACGTTTGCAACGAGACGCTCTGCATCGATCTGCCCAACTGCGGCATCGTCGCTGACTTCGACATGAACGGCGTCGTGAATGTCGACGACCTGATGTTCCTGATCGGCCTCTGGGGCATGGAGTGCGACAATGAAAACGAATACTGCTACGGAGTTGATATCGACGGCAGCGGCGTGGTCGATATGGGTGATCTCCTGATTGTGCTGGCGAACTGGTCGCTGTGACTTAGGAAATTCGTGAGCCGGGAGTCGAGCAATCGGCTCCCGGCTCATTTTTTTTGACCCAATAAATTAATCGACCGTCGGCAAATGTATCTTGTTATTTGCATAAGAGGATAAGGCTATCGACGGTCAATGGCATCACCATCGATGGTCGTTCGGGCGGGAAGCCCGAACCAAGGGTTGATGGTGGCTTTGCGTGGCTCTTATTCAATTTGATGATGTGAGACATCGTCATCTCCAACATTGTGGCTCACAGGGCAAAGTGATTGCGAGGCACGCCACCAGGCTGTTGAGCACCCCGATGATCCGCGTACCTTTGCGGCCCTTCCGGTGCATTAGGTCATGGGCGTTGGACCAGATCAGCAGCGACAACACCTGCGCACTGACCGCGGAGGCTAGCCCGATCGAGCATGACCCCGCCGACGATGAGAGAAGTGTTCACGTTGGCGGATGCGAGTGAGAGAGCACCTCGCGTATCGCTGCAGTCGTCTCGGGCGTCGTGCCGCAGCATCCTCCGATGATCCGGGCGCCCGCGGAAATCCACTGAGCGGCGTAGGCGGCGTACCGCTCGGGTGCCACTGCATCAGTACTCACCCACGCACCGTCGTCGGTGGCGTGCCCGACATTGCCATAGGCGGCGACGGGCATGGTGTCAGGTAGCAGGTGTCGAACGTGCGCCACTTGCGCAGCGAGGGCCGGGGCAGCCATACAATTGATGCCGATGAACTTCGCATCGCTCAGTTCGTCAACGATGTCTGCCAGCGGTGTGCCGTCGAGTAGAACGCCCGGTGGTCCGGTCGAATCCAAGCAGAGGGAGATTGCCCATCGACCTGGCGTGATTGCCTCGGCAGCCTGTGCGGCCGCGAGCGACTCGCGGGCGGTGCACATGGTTTCGATGAGCACGAGATCCACCTGGGCATCGACGAGATCTCCGATGAGCAACTCGTGTTCGCGGCGGCACGTGGATCGGTCGGGGCAGCGGTCCGGGCTGTAACAATCCTCCAGCGGCGCAACGCTTCCAAGTACGAGGGCATCGGCATTCGAGTCGTGACACGCTTGTCGAGCAATTGCGACGGCTTGATGGGTCAAGGCCCCGGCCTGCGACTCCATACCCGCCTTGGCAAGCGACCGTGCGTGCGTGCGAAATGTGTTGGTCGTGACAGCCCCGGCTCCGGCATCGAGGTAGGCACGGTGCACCTCGCCGAGCACCTCGGGCGCGTCGATGATCGCTCGCGCTGACCACAGCGGTAGCCCGATGTCCACGCCGCGGCGGTCCAATTCCGTCCCAGTGGCACCATCGAGCAGCAGGATGTCGTTTGTCTCAAGGAACATACGGATGGCCTTGTCTCGCTGGGGGCTATGGTGCGGGCGTTGTATCGCGTGTCTTGGAATTCGGGAGCATCATGATGACCGGATAGTGATCCGACACAATGTCAAGTGGGCCTCCTCGGGGCATTGCAACCGCCAAGCACGTGGCAGCAGTGGCAGGATCGAGCAGGATGAAGTCGATGCGTTCGAGCCACTGCTGCTGCGCCTCGGGTTCGGCGGCATGCTGCAGAACGCGAGTGGGGAAGGTGCCCTTGAAGTGTGGGTCAGTTTCCAGTTGCCATTGGCACAGGTCCACGAGTCCCAGATCGAGAAAAGTCTGCATCACTTCGTGATCGAATGTCCCATCACGCAGGTTGGATCCGTCGTCTCGGCGGTCACGAAGTTGTGTCTGTGCGGCCAGCCGTTCGGAGTCAACTTGGCTGTGCGCATTGAAGTCACCCAGTACACATACGCGTCGTTTCGAAGCCAGCACTGGCTTGATGGCTTTGGCCAGCGTGTGGGCCTCTTTGAGGCGGAACGCCCAGTCACCTGGATGTAAGTGCACGACGAACCAGTCAATGTCATTGCAACGTGCATGGAGATAGCCGTGGTGCATACCCTCGGTGTGGCGTTCGATCACTTCGATGGGTCGATTCGAAGTCAAGCCCACCGGATAGCCGCCTTCTTTGCAAATCACACTGTGCTCGTGTCCGTAGCGTGCCGCAATGGTCGCGAGGCGATCGGCATCGATTCCCACGAGTTCCTGAAACGCCACGACATCTGGTTGCTGTGACTGCAGCCACTCAATGCCAGCATCGATCTGCTTGTGATGGTTGAAGCCATTCCACACATTCCAAGTCACCGCTTTGATCGCCTGTTGATTGGGAGCGGGCGGAGATTGCGGTGACACTGGGGATGCAGGCGTCAGTACAAGTGCGGCGATGATCAGGGCGTGGAACATACTTAATGCATGGTAGGGCGGCGATCGCCTCTGCCAGTGGCACGACTGCTAGAGAAGCATGGTTGACGTCAACAGCAGTTGCTGGAGGATTACTCATCCTTGGCGATGCGCTGCATGGGTCCTGCGGTTCGGTCAGACCGACTCTGAGTGGTCGGGTGGTTCCGGGGCAAGTGTTCCGCGAATCAGGCCGGGCCACCAGATCTCATGGGGATCCTGTTCATCGACCGCTTGTCGCAACAGCAGATAGGCCCGCGTCGAAGCGGCCATGACGTAGGCCAAGGCCCATCCGGCGACCACCCACTGTGCGAGGCTGGACCAGAAGGCGATGCACCAGCCTGTTATCGAGGACCACCATGACACATCGCCCACGGCGTTGTACGCAAGCATGTCACTTGCGGCGGCGTGGGCATCGTTGAATGTCCAGATGGATGTCACTCCCGCGGTGATGTCCACAGTGAAGTACATGATCGTGGAAATGAGCAACAGTCCCATCGCGAGCCCGATCATGCCCGTGATGACGTACAGAATCCATCGCAACGGGCGACCAATGACATACGCAAACGCGCGGTTCATGGCATCTGTGGCATCACAGTTTTCAACCGCCAGTGATGGAAGGAAGAGTGGCCATGCCACGACACCACCTAGTACCAACAGCGTCATACCAAGCCCAACGAGCATGGCCAGTCCATAGAGGATGCCGCCGATGATGTTGACGCCAGGAATGTTGAGAAGCACGAGCCCGAAGAGCAACAAGATGGCTCCGAGCATGCCGGCCAAAATGAACGGGACGAGTAGCCCTACGGCAAACGCCCACCATCGCTGCGAGACCATCGAGATGGCCTCGGGCATCGATGGTGGCGCTCCTTGCGCTACTTCGACTGCTTCCATTCGGCACAGAATGCCACCCCCGAGTGCCAAGATCATTGCGGTCCAGCATCCATACACGAGCATGAACCAGAATTGACCGTCCAGCCAGAGTCCCAGCGGCGTACCCCACGCCATGTTGATGACAGCCGTAACAAAGCCAGCAGGGTCGACGTTCAGTACGGCGGTTCGCATGACGTTGGCTTGCAGCGACAGGTATTCGACGGTGTCAGCGAACGGTCCATTGGCAGGCACATCGTTGACCAAATCGTTTTGTTGGAACTCAAGCGATGCATTGGCGCCCCCAGCCAGTCCATCCCAAATTCGCCCGCCGCCCACGAGCAGCGACAGCGTCAGAATCGCCAGCCCAAGTCGGGCGGGTCTAAGTCCTGAGCCGATCGCACGAAGAATGGATCCGAACGAAAAGACCGCGCGGAAGTCGATGTGGTCGATGCTTGTCACGGGAGGACGGTCGGACATGTCAAGGCTCCATCCGGTACGTGCGTCACGCGCTCACTGCCACGTGGCTAGAGTCGTCATGCACGCGATGGTACATCGAACGTTCTCGCTCCGGTGGTGGATTGATGCCCCGGATTCAGTCCTCGGGTTCTTCGTTGACGCCAGCCTGCATAATGGTCTGCGTTCGCAGCACCAGTCCACAGTCACCGCGAAGGTGATAGGACTGCAGGTGGATTTGATCCCCATAGCGCTGGTATTCGAGGATCGACAGGCTCGGGTGTTCATCTGGATCAGTCCATGCCGTGGAGATGCACTCCGCGGTCTGGCTGTGCTCAAGCATCTCTTGATAGGTGCTCAGATACAGGTGCTCGGAGAGCGTTTCCGTCTGCATCGAAGACATCAGCGTGACTCGCTCGGCAAAGACCTCGTCGTACTCTTTTTCACCCATGCACGGAATCGACGTCACGAGCCCGCGATCGGGCAGGGTGGTCGGGCTCGACGTGACAACTTCAGAAATGGTCGTTGAGGCGTGTTCAAACCGAAGGACGTGGCCACCACGGAAGATCCATCCTTCGAATTCATACTCGGGATGGGCGAGCTTCTTACGGCCAGCGAGTTTGAAGAACTCAGGGTGCAGCGGGAGCCTATAGACCATCAGGTGGTATGACTGAAGGCTACCAGTGACTTGTGTTGCAGACATGTTCGAATCCATTTCGGAGAGAGTTCGCTGACGCCACTACTACTGGGCTGGTTGCTCCCTTAGCAACCGACATTCGCCAATGGCGTCCCGTGCGTTGGGCCTGTATTGTTGCAGGCCTTGGCAAAATGGCAACTGGTAAGTCCAAGGAAATGAAGAACGTGTAAAACGGTGCTGTGATGCCCAGATCACAGGGCCCTCAGGAGTGATTGGGTTGACCGAAATGAGTCCATTACATAGGGATCTCCGCCTTGCGGCCTTTGACCAATTGATGGGCATCGCGGTGACGCCTCGTCCTGTTGAGGGGCCGGCCCAAACCCGGGCGACAGGCTCGCTTGCGGCGCTGCAAACTGAGATAGAGAAGGGATTTCCGTGGTGCGAATCCCTAGCCGGAGCGACTCAGTGTGTATTTGGAGAGGGCAATGAGTCTGCAGATTTGGTCTTCGTCGGTGAAGCGCCTGGGGCCGAAGAGGACCGCGCCGGCCGCCCCTTTGTGGGGCCTGCTGGGCGGAAACTCGATGAGATCATCACCGCGATGGGTTTCACGCGTGAAACTGTGTATATCTGCAATGTACTGAAGGCTCGGCCTCCGGAAAATCGTGCTCCGCTGCCCGATGAAGTGGCCATGTCCGCGCCCTGGCTGGCGGCTCAGCTGCGGTTGATTCAGCCCAAGGTCATCGTCGCGCTTGGGGGGGCTGCGGCCAAGTTCCTCTTGGAAACGACCACTGGGATCACCCGCCTGAGGGGTCAGTTCGCGTCGTGGACGGATCCAGAGACCGGTCGGGTCATTCCCGTGATGCCCACCTTCCATCCAGCCTACTTGCTGCGGAATTACACCCCACAGACGAGACGAGAGATGTGGGAGGACATGCAGCAGGTCATTGGCCTGCTGGGGTAGACGCCCAGAACGCAAAAAAAGAGCCCGACGTTGACCGCCAACGTGCAGGCTCCTTGTGGGGGGTAGGTTGTAGTGGCTTATACGCTTAGCCGTCAGGGCGGTTTCACCCGGTACCAAGAAAGTAATCAAGGATTGTGCTCTGGTTCCATCTGGGGTGGGCAAAGGGGTTCTAGGTAGAGTTCTGGCCGGTTCCAAGGGTGGTGGGGGTCAGGTGTTTCTGAGGATGAGCGTCACGGGACCATCATTCACCAGTGAAACTTGCATCGACGCTCCAAATACTCCGGTCCGCGTAGTGAGTTGGTGGGTGTCCACCAATTGCTTGACGACCGACTCGTAAAGGCGGTTGCCCAGTTCGGGATCTGCCGCTCCAATAAAACTTGGACGGTGCCCATTGCGGCAGTCACCAGCCAAGGTGAATTGGCTGACCACGAGCACGTGTCCATGGGTATCCAGTACCGAGCGATTCATTCGTCCATCGTCATCGGACATGATTCGCAGATGCGCGATCTTGTGAGCCATCCACGTGGCAGTGTCGTCTGTGTCGTCCGGTTCGACCGCCAGCAACACGAGCAGCCCTGCCTCGATGGCCGCATGGTGGTTGGCCTGGGGGGCTTCGACGCTTGCCGAGGCCACCCGTTGCACGACGGCGATCATGCCCCGAAGACCAGCCCTGCAGATGAGACGAGGGCTTGGCCATTTTCGCCCAAATCGTGCTGGCGGTAGTCCACCAATTCTCCCTGCGAGGGTTTGAGGATTCCAAGCAACGCACCCAAGGCACCTACTCCGCTCCATCGAGACTGATTGGCATTCCACTTGACTGCCGAGAGGAAGGCGTCGCGATCACCTTGGACGACCGTGCTCAAGAGCGAGCGATCGGCTTGCTCGATGTCTAGCCGGCGTTGATCATCAATGGGGCGGGGCTCACCAAATTGCAGGCCGGCGTGGCTTAGGTCGCCTGTGGCGATGATCAGTGTGCGCCCGCCAAGTTCATCCATGACCGCTCGGGCCGTTTCGATAAATGCCTCGGCCGTTACCTCGACCTTGTCGTCGACAGGATCGGTCATAGGATCGGGCAGCAAGACTCCAACGATTGGGGTGTCCGGGAGTGCGTGCTGGATCCACGGCACCTGCATTTCGATTCCGTGGTCGGCGATGTGATCGAGTTCATCGCTGATGAAGGCATCACCAAGGTGGCCAATCAAGCCGTCTAAAAAGGTGGTGTCACATTCACAGCGGCCAAGGGGTGACTGGAAGCCCAGCGGGGTACCCACGACCCCGTCACTGAAGCCATAGTGGTTATTGCCCAGTGCCAGCACGCGGTCGTAGCCACCATTGTGTACGGCGTGATACAAAGCGCCATAGATGGGGCCTGCGAGGGGGTAATCGATGCGGGGGGCAAACATGCCCACGATGTCAAATTCGACCTCTGGATCCTCACTTTTGTCTAGAAGGCTGTCAATGGCGGCTCCACAGGCCGTTTCGTCCTTGCCAAGGGATTGACTCTGCCGCATTGGAAGAACGCCCGTGGCGTGCAGAGAATCTCGTTTATCGCTCTCTAGGGACTCACAGGTGGGGCCCCAGAGAAGGCCGACCTCGTCAAGTTTGGTCACCAGGGCTTCTACGGTTTCTGCGGGCACCTTGAGATTGGTCGCGATTTCATCGAGTGACCACTCCCCATTGAAGTGCTGGAGGGCCTGCATGGTGGGGGCAGGGACCACAATGGTCTCGTCGCAGAGCATCAGGGGGTCGCGAAGTGCTACTCCCTGCTGGTTCTCCGCTGAAACCGGCTGCGGAATGATGCGACGAAGGTGGGGGCGATCGATGTGTGCGGGGCGTTCTGTGGGGACCGAATCCATGCTGAGGAACTCCATATGGGGTCAAGGGTCCGGGAAGGGTAACGGCTCAACTTACCGAACCTTCTTGCCGATGACGCAATACACCTGCTGGAGCGTCGTTGAATCGGCGTACATTCACGATTCCATCCTGGAATCTATCTCAGTTAATCCAGATTCGCCGCTACGATAGGCGGTTCCCTTGCGAGTGGGCCTTAGGGAATTATTAGACCACACGGTGAGATCAGACAACCTCATGAGGAATGCCATGAACCGAGTACTTCGACCAGCGACCTTGACCACCCTGACAGCCGTGCTCCTTGCCGGCGGACTGAACTTCGCCGCTTGTGCACAGGATGCACCGGCTCCAAAGCCTGACCATCCGACCAAGGCTCCGGCCAAGCCAGCAGCACCGGCCAAGCCAGCAGCTCCGGCCAAGCCAGCAGCACCCTCGACGCCGCTCCCACTGGGGCCTGGCGGAGGTGTGTTGGGGCCGGCTCCGGCAGCCGCTGGTGATAGCAATGCATCGCTGCGGGTGCAGGTCATTACAGCGTCGCCTGAAGTCATCGAACTGGGTGAGTTCTCTACTTCTGAGACCAAAGCCGGTGCCGTGGTGCTCAAGAACAATGGTGAGCAGGATGTGACCATCCGTTCGGCCAAGGCTTCGTGTGGGTGCACGACCGCCGACTTCAAACGCAACACAGTACTCAAGCCCGGCGAGGAAACCGAAGTCACGGTTCGCATGCGCGGCGGCCCGACTGCTCGCGTACTCAACAAGACCGTCACCTTTACGATCGATGGCTACCCACAACTCAAAGTGCCCGTGAAGGGCAAGTCCATTGCTTTTGTCAAGAGCACACCCGAGCGTATCGGCGTCGTTGAGAACCCTGACGGCAAGATCGTTTTCGAGTCCATCGACGAGAAGCCCTTCAAGATTCTCAATGTGCAACCCAACGTGCTCAAGGGTGAGCTTCCCAAGGAAGCGGCCACCAAGCACACGATCAGTCTCGACTGGGACAAGTTCCGCCAAACCGCAGTCAACACGCGACTGACGTTTTACTTTGATCACCCCAAAGCCAGTCAGCACATGACTATCGTGAAGGTTGATCCCACGACACGGGCCGATATCCGAGCCAATGCCGAAGCCAATCGTCCCAAGCGTGACGGTGTGGCAACCAACAAGCCAGGTCAGAAAGGCCCGCTTGGCGCAGGGCTCACATCCTCGGGGACACCCGACCCCAATGTGGTCAATGTCCAGCCGCGACAGCGTTCGCTGACGTCGCTGGTCCGTCAAAGCAAGACCGACGAACTCAAGCAGCGAATCGCCGATGGTGCCGATGCCAATGCCAAAGACGACGGCGGCTCGACGCTGCTGGCGATGGCTTCCAAGGAAGGCAACGTCGAAATGATGACGATGCTGATCGAGGCTGGCAGCGATGTCAACGCCTTTGACAAGGTGGGGCGCACCCCGCTGATGAACGCGGGTACTTCAAAGAACGCTGATGCCGTTCGACTGCTCATCGTGGAGGGCGCCGACATCAACGCTCGTGATAACTTCATCGGCGGTGCCTTGGCATGGACCAGCGCCTTCGGCTCGGCCGAATCGGTGCAAGACCTGCTCGATGCCGGTGCTCAGGTGCAGACCGTGGGTAGCGCGACGGGCTTTACGCCGCTGATCTGGGCCTCTGGCTTTGGTGACCAGCAGTCCATTCCACTGCTGCTCGAAGCGGGCGCCAACATTGAAGCGGCCGACGGCGTCGATCGTTCCCGCCCGCTGATGCACGCATCTAAGACTGGCAAGATTGAGGGCATGGTATTGCTGCTCGATGCCGGTGCAGATGTCAATGCAACTAATAACAACGGGCGCACGGCCCTGCTCGAAGCTGCGAGCCATCCCAATGGTTCGCCCGACAAGATCGCCCTGTTGATCAAGCGTGGTGCCGATGTCAACGCTACGGACAACTCGGGCAAGTCCGTGATGGATCTGGCCAGAAACCGAACCGATGGCAATGCATCCAAAGTACTTGTCGTGCTTGAAGAGGCTGGTGCCAAGGCAGGTTCATCCGAGTAAGTCCTCTCCTGTTCTGAGATTTCTTGCACACGGAGGTGGCTCTGCCACCTCCGTGTGTCTGTTTTGGTCCCATGGTTTGGTACGCTGTCGGGCTCGCAATCCATTGGAGCTACCCATGACAACGACGATTTCCACAGCGACCCATCCCGCCTACGCCGAATTGACCAGCACCGTGATCGAAGGCGTCACGCTGGGCTCGTGCGCTTCTGTGCTGCATTGGGATCAAGAAACCTACATGCCCCCCGAGGGGATCGAACCTCGAGGCAATCAAATTTCGCTGCTGGCGAAATTGACCCATGAGCACCTCACGTCATCGCGGGTCGGTGATCTGATCGCGATGTGTCAGGGCGATGATGACCTCATGGCCGATTCACTTAGCGAGACGGCCGTCAATGTGAGACAACTCTGCAAGGAATACGATCGGGCTACGAAACTGTCGCCGGAGCTCGTGGCCGAAGAAGCGGCGCTTGCGTCTAAGGCGCAGCACCACTGGGCCCAAGCCCGACGCAGCAATGATTTCTCGCAGTTCCAGCCTTGGCTTGAGAAGGTTGTGTCGGTCCTGCAACGCAAAGCCGAGTGTTACGGATGGCCCGAAGGTGGCGAGCCGTGGGATGCGCTGGCTGAAGGGTACGAGCCGGGTTGTACGGCCGCATGGGTGGACTCGGTCTTCGTGCCACTGCGGACCCGTCTGCAGTCGCTGCTTGATCGCGTGATGGGTTCGGCGACTCCTCCGAGTAATGCCTTCAATGAGTTGTGTCTGCCAGTGGATGCACAAGAGCGATTCGTGCGTGATGTAGCTTCGTCAATTGGCTTTGACTTCCAGCGTGGGCGCATCGATGTCTCAACCCATCCGTTCTGCACCGGTTTCTCGCCGCGCGACGTGCGCTTGACGACTCGCTTCCATGAGAACAATGTCAACGATGCGCTTGGATCGACCATGCACGAGTGCGGGCATGGCATATACGAGCAGGGGTTACGAATCGATCAGGCCGGTTTGCCCATGGGCACCTCGATCTCACTTGGTATCCACGAGTCGCAGAGCCGACTGTGGGAGAATCAGGTCGGTCGATCTCGACAGTTCTGGCAGTGGTGTCATCCCAAGTTGAACGAGCACTTCGGAAAATCCGTTGACGGACTCGACTTGGACGGTGTGTACGGTGGCGCCAATCTTGTGCGACCCGACTTCATTCGGGTCGAGGCGGAC
>CAZGFN010000070.1:9356-10741 GCA_964524945.1 uncultured Isosphaeraceae bacterium | reverse complement strand
ATCCAGGGGGCGTTTGGCGCCTTGAATCCATTGTTCACGGATCGACTCGGCGCTGATGGACTGGCCGGTGGTGCTGATGCCGATTACCGCTTGCTGCCCGGGAGCCCCGCCATCGACCATGCGGATACGGCCTTGACCTACCTGGGTTGGGACTGGCCTGAATCCGGACTCCCAATCATGTCATTCCAGTGCCGCGAGGGTATCGAGGGTGTATCCAATCTCTATGACGGTCCCCCGTACTCGGCTGGTCCCGGGCTGGGGTTCGGTGATGCTTATTCCGACCAGGGGCCATTGCCCTGTGCCATTGCAGAAGCTGATCCCAACGGTACGGCAACCGCACCGGACCTGGTGTGGTGGGCAACCGGAAGCACCGACAACTGGAGTGATGCTGACAACTGGCTCTGGAGTGACATCGCTGCCGGGCCAGGCCAGGGCGCCATTTTTGGTCCCCAGTCCGGGAGCGACCCGATCGTCGATGGCCCGAAAACAATCGATCGCATGATCATCACCCAGCACCAGTGGTCCCCCACGTTCAATGGAGAACTGACGATCACCGGTGAGCGTGGGCTTCGTATCGGTGGGTTCATCGACGGACTTAGCGGCCCCTCTTCACTCCCTCAACTCGAACTCACCAATGGCGTTCCCTGGCTAGTCGTTGACGGCGGCGGCGACATCGATGCAGGTGGATCGTTGATTGCCGGACCTGGTGCGCGGCTGGGGCTCGATGGGACACTCCGCATGCTTCGTACGGGCCGATTTGACATCCACGCGGGCAGCGAAGTCATGCTGCAGGGCGTTCTGGCCAACCACGACGGAGTCCTGTCCCCAATTGGCGCGGCCAACCTCAATGCCGGCGGCACGCTTGAACTTTCGGGCGTGCTCGGCGAGGACACGTTCGTCTCGGGACTGGTCCTGCTCGACGTCACACAGGGCGATGCCCTGCATGTCGTCGGAGACATCGAACTCGGTGGCGAGATCAAAGTCCTGACCGGAAGCCGAGGTGGCGTCCAGCCCGGTGACGAGTTCACCCTGCTCTCCTGCACCGGGTCCATGACCGGCCCGCTCACGATCAGGGCCGAACTCGGCGACGGCTTGATGCTGCGGGTACGGCGAACGGACGGCCTCCGCGGCGGCTCGTCGCTGGTGGGCGAAGTCGTCGAGATCGGGTCGTATCTTGCCCGTAACCAAGGCGAAGATGCCGAGACCTCTTCCGATGTCAATGACGCCATGCTCGAAGATGTCAACGCTGACGGGTTCCCCGATCTGGTCATTTCCGCAGGTGGCAGCGAAGATTCGGTGCACCTCCTGCTCAACGAAGGTGATATCGACTCCGACGGAGCGTGGGATGGGTTTGCGACGCAGATCACGCTTTTGCTGCCTGGAGA
>CAZGFN010000070.1:0-9256 GCA_964524945.1 uncultured Isosphaeraceae bacterium | reverse complement strand
GAGGAACCCTCTGGGCTTGATGTCGCGGATCTCAGCGGGGACAGTCTTCTAGAAATCGCCGTGGCCCTACGCGACGCACCGGCGATTGCATTCCTGGGGTACAACACAACGACGGGACTTCTGGAAGAGGTCGAAAGTCGCATCGATGTCACATGCCGCGACGGATCTCCCGCTTCCGATGGTGACTGTGGCTCGCTTCCGATTCCAGAACCGACAGACGTCGTGTTCTGGAATCTCGATGAAGACGGCGACATGGACATCGTTGTCACATGTTGGGGTGACAGTTCATACCGCGTCTACGAGACGACGTCCTCGCTCCGTGCCGCCGCATTTACCGAGAGAACGATAAAAGTCGTGCCAAAGCCCCCCTGGGGTATCGACCCCACTGAGGACCAGGACACGAAGGACGGCGTCGCCCGGGCCATGGCTACCAACCCGCATTCTCTGGCCGCTGACGTTTCGGTCGTCAAACGCGGTCCGATAGACGACCGGTTCAACATCGACATCGACACCGTTCCGTTGGGCGAAGCAGGCACAGACTTGCCAATGGCCGTTGGCGATCTCGACAGCAACGGCTATGACGACATGGTTGTGGCGCATCAGGACGCAAATCTCATTGCTTTCATGCTAACCAATGACGATGGCACGACCAACGGCGCTGTGGAGATTCCCTCGCCAGGGAATAATCCGCAATCTATTGCGCTCGGCGACTTCGACAACGACGGCGATCTCGACATCGCCGTCATCGTGGAAGGCACGACTGGCGACCCCGAAACACGCCTGCTCAACAACGACTTCATTGAAAGCGGTGGCGCAGCGGTCAACTTCATCGATACCGGCGAAGTGTTCGCGACTGACGGGCCACCCGTACGTGTGCTCGCGGGCAATGTCGACAATGTCACAGGCGACCCCGGAAATGCTGACGACGCTGTCATATTGACTGCAGGCAGTGGTTTTCGTGGCGACAACGTTATCGTCGAACCGAGCATCGATGGTCCGGTCGTGGTCTCAAGCGTTGCCGAACTCGAAGCAGCCGTACAAAACGCATCCGATGGCGAAGAAATTCGCATCGCCGCGGGCACCTATCAACTTACCGATGCGCTCACGGTTACCGACCGGGACTTGGTCATCAGTGGACCGCCCTCTGGCCGCGGCACGCCGACCGTGACACTCATCGCGCCACCTGGCGATCGCGTGTTCCGCTTCAATGGCGGCCAGAGCGAGGCGACCCGGCTCGAGAACCTGATCATTGAGGGCAATGATCTAGGGGGCGGTCTGCTTGTTCAGGAGACCACCGGTGATGGCCCTGTCATCGAGGACTGCATAATCCAGAACTGTACATTTGGGTATGGCGCAGCCATCTATCTTGGCAGCATCGATGCCACAAAAGAGCACAAGTTGACGGTCCGCAGGTGCTCCTTCGAGCTCAATGAAGCCGATTTTCACAACAACGACGGGGTACCACAGGGCGACGGCGGCGGCATCTATGCATATAACGCCAACCTCACGGTGGATGATTGTGCCTTTGTCGCCAACTCGGCGGTGGATGATGGCGGCGCGATCCTCAGTCGCAGCAGTGTCGTGACATTGACGGAATCGATCTTCCAAATGAACAACACCCCTTCATCCGGCGGTGCCATCTACACCTTGGGTACTGGCAACATGACGGCTGAGAATTGCACCTTTGGTGCGAACGATGGCCAGCCCATGGGCGGCCAACTGTCCAATACGTGCGGTGTTGACGGCGGCGCGATCTATGCCACGAGCACCGGCAACTCGCTTCTGCTGATTGGTTGCGACTTCCGAGACAACGATGCCGCACGACGTGGCGGGGCCGTGATTGCGCGTGACGGCGCGAGCTTCGAGGCCTACAACAGCCTGTTTGAGGCCAATGCCACCAGCGGTTATGGCACGACCGAGGTTCGTGGCGGCGCGATCTATGCCTACAACTGCGATCTCTTCAACCTCAACAACTGTGATTTCTTTGATAACGAGTCACAGGTCGGCGGCGCGGTACGCCAAGGGGGCAGCGACCCCACCGACGCCACGATCACCGATTGTGAGTTCCGGGGCAACAAGGCGACGATGTCCTTAAATGGCGGCGTCTCGTTCGGCGGAGCGATGGATCTGTATCAAAGCACGCCCTGCATCCTGACGCGATGCACGATCGTCGACAACGAGGCTGGCGACTACGGCGGCGGTCTCCGGGTCGCTTCCAACACCCCGGTGACGCTGAGCGACTCGACCGTATGCAGCAACAGCCCGGATCAGATCTTTGGCACCACGACCAACATCGACGGCACCTGGATCGCCGACACCTGCGATCTCGACGGGGATGGCATTCCCGACAACGAAGACTCTTGGCCCTATGGACCCAATCCCGAGATTGCCGGCAGCCTCCAGCAGGCCGTGGACAATGCGGTCGATGGTGATGAGATCACTCTGGCGGCAGGTCTGTATGAGTTGACGGACTCGCTCGACTTCGGAACCCGCAACCTGTCACTCATCGGCGCAGTTGATCAAGATGGGGCGTCCGCGACGACACTGTTGGCGACGAACAGCCAGCGTGCGATTATTCTTGATGGCGGTCAAGACAGCAGCACACGTCTTGAGAACCTCATCATCGATGGCAATAGCACTGGCGGATGCCTCTTTGTATCCAATTCACCAGCGGGCAATGGGCCCGTAGCGCAGAATGTCATCTTCCGAAACGGTTTCTCCTCTGCCAACGCAGGTGCCGTCCTCATCTATACCGACGGCCACTTCACGTGTATCTCCTCACGCTTTGAGAACAACACCGCCTCGCACGGAGGCGCCGTGCTCGTGACAAACGACGGTCAGTTCCACGCCTCCGACTGCGAGTTTGTGGGCAACACCGCAAGCAGCTGGGGCGGCGCGATCAAATCGCAGGCAACTTGTGTTGTGATGCTGGAGGGATGTGATTTTACAGCCAACACCGCCAGTATCGGGGGTGCCATTTTCCTTGATTCTCATACCGATCTCACGGCTACAACGTGCACATTCGATCTCAATAGTTCATCAAGTATGGGTAGTGCGATCTATGCCCGGTGGAATGACACGGCAGAAAATCATTCTCCAATCATCGTGCTTGATGACTGCGGATTTACACGGAACACCAGCGGTTCCGAGGGCACGATCTACGCGCGGCAGACGACCATGACTGCGACCAAGTGTGTGTTTGGAAGCCCGGTTGACCCATTACTTGCAAACACTGCCTTCTCCAACGGTGGTGCAATCCGGCTCCACAACGGAAACGCAAGCGGATCGGGTGACCAGGCCATGGATCCCGATATGTTCGTGACGCTGCGAGGCTGCGAGTTTTATGACCAGCATGCTGGTTTTTATGGCGGAGCCATCCTCAACGGTAATACGAGGCTCGTCATTGAGGACGCTCCGGATGGAACACCATGCCGCTTCGAAAACAACACGACCGGCGCCGGTACGCCAGAAGCCATGGAATCCGATCGAGGCGGTGCCATCTACGTGATGCACGCCGGTTTCCATGATGACCACCCACTTGGCAGCGGCCCGATCCTCTCGGTCAGCGGGGCAATCTTCGAGAACAACTCGACCGAGGACCAATGGGGTGGCGCCCTGTATCTGCACGACGTGGAGACCGAATTCACCGATTGCACGTTCACGGGCAACAATGCCACCATCGGCGGCGCCATTCGCTGCTATCTCAAGACCACCACGCTGACGAACTGCAACTTCACCGGGAACATCGCCAGGGTCGAGGCCGATGGCGAGGGATCGGGCTTCGGTGGTGCTATCAGCAGCGACGAGTCGAGCATCCAGGCCACCAATTGTCTGTTCGATTCAAATTCGGCCCAGTACTACGGCGGCGGATCGATCTATCTCACCGAAACCGATCACTCCCTGGTGGGCTGCACCTTTACGAACAACCAGGCACTCACCGTACTTGCGTCTACTTCCTATGTCGGCGGCGGAGCCATCTACTGTTCCGGCAACCACAGTGATGGCGTGCCCCGAACGCTCAACCTGGACGACTGCACCTTTGATGGGAACCAAGCATGGTATGGAGGTGCAGTTCGCAACCTGTCCGGAAAGATCCATATCACTGGAAGCACCTTCACGAACAACGCCACCATCGGTGACAACGGAGATGGAGGCGGGATAGATCTGCACTCATGTGAGGTTGGAATTGCCAACAGTACATTTGATGGCAACACCGCCGACCATCTCGGTGGTGCGATCTCCCTTCTGTACGACTGCACAGAGGCTGCGGGCCTGCCCGCGATGGAGAACCTGCAACTCTTGAACAACACCGCCGACGGGGGTGGCGCGGTGTTCATCTACGACGGCTCGGTCGCGTCGATGCAGGGCTGCACGGTCACCGGCAACACGAGCACGGGCGATGGCGGCGCGATCTTGATGTCCTACGGTGATGCGACATTCACTGCGTGCGAATTCTCAAACAACAATTCCACTGAAAGTGGCGGAGCCATTGGGTTCAGAGACTCTACTGCGATCGCCACCAACTGCCAGTTCAGCAACAATTCATCGACGGATTGGAACGGCGGTGCGATCAGCATGACACGAAGCAACGTGGAATTGCACACCTGTTCTGTCTTGAACAACAACACAGGCGACCTGGGCTATGGCGGCGGCATCTACGCAGAGGACTCCCTGTCTGCAGATGAACGCGGACTTGTACTGACATCATGCGTGATCGATATGAACACATCACGCCTAGGTGGTGGCGTGTTCCTCGAGGGCGCATCCATGACCGCCACGAACACTGACTTCACGCAGAACCAAGCAAACACAGCCGCGGGCAGTGATGGCGGTGCCATCAATTTGAGCCTGCTGGGCTCCGACGGCGCGCCCTCCGAGGCCACGCTTGTCGGCTGCACGGTGACGGGCAATCAGGCGACAGGCACCCACGCGATCTACAACGCATCCGGCAACCTGCTCGCCATCGAGTCCTCCACGATCTGCGACAACACTGATACCACCGGCACGCCTCATGAACCCATTCACGGTGGTTGGACCAATCTTGGCGGCAATTGCATCAGTATCACCTGCGACTCCGATGGCGACGGCGTACTCGACTGCGATGACACGAATCCTGGCGGCCCAGACCCGGGGGTTCCTGGCAGCCTGCAAACCGCCGTGGACAATGCGGTCGATGGTGATGAGATCACTCTGGCGGCAGGTCTGTATGAGTTGACGGACTCGCTCGACTTCGGAACCCGCAACCTGTCACTCATCGGCGCAGTTGATCAAGATGGGGCGTCCGCGACGACACTGTTGGCGACGAACAGCCAGCGTGCGATTATTCTTGATGGCGGTCAAGACAGCAGCACACGTCTTGAGAACCTCATCATCGATGGCAATAGCACTGGCGGATGCCTCTTTGTATCCAATTCACCAGCGGGCAATGGGCCCGTAGCGCAGAATGTCATCTTCCGAAACGGTTTCTCCTCTGCCAACGCAGGTGCCGTCCTCATCTATACCGACGGCCACTTCACGTGTATCTCCTCACGCTTTGAGAACAACACCGCCTCGCACGGAGGCGCCGTGCTCGTGACAAACGACGGTCAGTTCCACGCCTCCGACTGCGAGTTTGTGGGCAACACCGCAAGCAGCTGGGGCGGCGCGATCAAATCGCAGGCAACTTGTGTTGTGATGCTGGAGGGATGTGATTTTACAGCCAACACCGCCAGTATCGGGGGTGCCATTTTCCTTGATTCTCATACCGATCTCACGGCTACAACGTGCACATTCGATCTCAATAGTTCATCAAGTATGGGTAGTGCGATCTATGCCCGGTGGAATGACACGGCAGAAAATCATTCTCCAATCATCGTGCTTGATGACTGCGGATTTACACGGAACACCAGCGGTTCCGAGGGCACGATCTACGCGCGGCAGACGACCATGACTGCGACCAAGTGTGTGTTTGGAAGCCCGGTTGACCCATTACTTGCAAACACTGCCTTCTCCAACGGTGGTGCAATCCGGCTCCACAACGGAAACGCAAGCGGATCGGGTGACCAGGCCATGGATCCCGATATGTTCGTGACGCTGCGAGGCTGCGAGTTTTATGACCAGCATGCTGGTTTTTATGGCGGAGCCATCCTCAACGGTAATACGAGGCTCGTCATTGAGGACGCTCCGGATGGAACACCATGCCGCTTCGAAAACAACACGACCGGCGCCGGTACGCCAGAAGCCATGGAATCCGATCGAGGCGGTGCCATCTACGTGATGCACGCCGGTTTCCATGATGACCACCCACTTGGCAGCGGCCCGATCCTCTCGGTCAGCGGGGCGATCTTCGAGAACAACGCCACCGAAGATCAATGGGGTGGCGCGCTGTACCTGCACGAGGTTGACACTGAATTCACGGACTGCACCTTCACGGGCAACAATGCCACCATCGGCGGCGCCATTCGCTGCTATCGAAAGACGACCACGCTCACCAACTGTGACTTCACGGACAACTACGCCAGAGTCCAGTTCGATGGCTCCACCTACGGAGTCGGCGGCGCCATCAGCAGTGATGATTCAGCCATCGTGGCCACCGGGTGTACCTTCACCGGGAATGAGTCCCAGGACAAGGGCGGTGCGATATGGTTGCAGGGTGCGGACCAGACGATTACGGACTGCACCTTCACCGGAAACATGGCGACCCACTTGGACCCCGACACGTGGTCGAACGGCGGTGCGATCTACGCCGTCAGCCAGGCTGATGACGGGCCGATGACGAACCTGGTTGTCGTTGACTGCACCTTCGACTCCAACGAAGGCGCATGGGGCGGCGCAGTTCGCAACGAGCAGGGCGTGGTACAGATCAGCAACAGTACATTCACGAACAACCACGCACGCGGCAACAACAGCGATGGCGGCGCACTCGACCTGCATTCCTGCGGCGTTGTGGTACACAACAGCACGTTCGACAGCAACACCGCCGACCATCTCGGCGGCGCGATCTCCCTTCAGTACGACTGCACGGAGGCTGCTGGGCTGCCGGCGATGGAGAATCTGCAACTCTTGAACAACTCGGCGGATCGTGGCGGCGCGCTGTTTGTCTTCGATGGATCCGTCGCTTCAATGATCGGATGCGAGGTCACCGGCAACACGAGCACGGACGGCGAGACCATCTGGAACCACGGCACCAGTCCTGGTGTGCTGTCGATCGGCTCATCGACCATTTGCGACAACGGCACGATGGATGATGTATCAACAGATCCAATCAGCGGTGACTGGACCGACCTCGGCGACAATTGCATCAGCATCAACTGTGATAGTGATGCTGACGGCGTCTACGACTGCGACGACGGCTGTCCCGATGACCCCAACAAGACCGAGCCGGGCGACTGTGGCTGCGGCAACCCCGATACCGACGCCGATGGCGACGGCATCAGCGACTGCATCGATGACTATCCCGGTGGACCCAATCCTGGCGTCCCCGATAGCCTGCAAACTGCAATCGACAATGCATCCGATGGTGACCTGATCCAACTGGCCCTCGGTCTCTACACCGCCTCATCAGGAAGCAGTGTGGCCGATCTCAGTGGTAAGTCACTGACAATCCTCGGAACGACGGATGTTGATGGCGCCCCCACCACGACCATTGATGGCGAACTGGCCCGGCGTTGCCTGACCGCTACCGGTGCCACCATATCGGGCAGCGTTATCCAGGATGTCAACTTCACAAACGGTTCTGCAACAGACGGTGGCGGCGTGCTCTGCAGCAACGCCGATCTATCATTCATCAACTGCAGGTTTACTTCAAACCAGACCACTGGATCCGGTGGTGGCCTACGCTGTGAAGTAGATTCCGTCATCAGCCTCTACAGCTGTGTTGTCTACAACAATGTCGCCGGCACCAGCGGCGGAGGCATCATGCTCGACAGTGCCGAGGCGACACTGGCCAACTGCACAATCGACAACAACACCAGCAGCCTCTATGGAGGCGGCATACTGCTCATCGGGACAGCCAACGCCACCAACTGCTGGATCACCAATAACGAGGCCCAGACCAACAATGGAGGCGGAATACTACTCGCCACCAACGCACAAATGATCTTGGACTCCTGCAACATTCAAGGCAATACAGCCGGAACCGACGGCGGCGGCATGATTTGTGGCACTGGTTCAGGCCTGACCGCAACAGACTGCTCGTTTGACAGCAATACCGCTGGCGATGACGGTGGTGGAATTGCGACCTATCAAGCCACGATCTTACTTGAGGACTGCGATCTGACGAGCAATCAGGCCAGCAGTGATGGTGGCGGTCTCGTGGCAGAGTGGTCCGATGTCACCATGATCAACTGCCAGTATGAATCAAACAATGCCTGGCGTGGTGGCGGCGTCACCCTGTATCGCAACGGTGATTCCGAAGAAGCTGCGTCACTTTCAAACTGCATATTCAACGACAATCAGGCCGACTATGCAGGTGCATTCCAGGTTCTCCTCGCGTCTGCTGATGTGTCCAATACCCTGTTCCAAGGAAATCAGGCTTCCATACGATCAGGTGCGATCGATTTCAACAGCACTCCTTCGCTGGGCAAAGAACTGCACTTGTTCAATTGCCATGCCTTCCAGAATGTTGCGAAGCAAGGTGCATTCGCAAGCGTCTTCTTGTCTCTTTGCACGACAGAGAACACGATCATCTGTGGTAGCACAGCAGTGCCCATCTACGCTCCACATGACACTTGGACAGACCTGGGCAACACCTGCATCACTGAATTCTGTGACAGTGACCAGGACGGAGCCTTGGATTGCGATGATGGTTGCCCGGACGATCCAGACAAACTCGAGCCTGGTCAATGCGGCTGTGGTAACCCTGACACGGACAGCGATGAAGACGGCACCGCCGACTGCATCGACGAATGCCCTGACGATCCACTCAAGACTGAGCCTGGCGACTGTGGTTGCGGAGTGCCGGATGATGACGATGACGAAAATGGCATTTCTGACTGCCTCGAGAGCGATTGTGATGCGGATCTCGACGGCAGCGGTTTCGTTGGCATTGATGACTTGTTGATCCTACTTGGCGCCTATGGCGACTGCCCTGCACCGTGCGATGCTGACATGGACGGCAACGGCGAGGTGACGATCGACGACCTTCTGACACTCATCGGTGCTTGGGGCCCATGCTGAAACTGATCAGTGCAACGCTCTGGCTCGGGAATCAGTCCCTCGCGAGTGCATCTTGTACGTGTATCGTTGTGCAGTTGCGTATGCACGCGATCCAGATCTA
>CAZGFN010000069.1:0-10807 GCA_964524945.1 uncultured Isosphaeraceae bacterium | reverse complement strand
CCGAAGCCGGCATCGAGCCCCCCGAAGTCCGATTCACCGAAGAACGACTCGGGGATATCAAACGAAACTACTCTGATACGTCCAAGGCACAGAATAAAATGCGGTGGGTCGCTACAACAGATCTATCGTGCGGCCTGCGGAAAATTGTCGGCGCTTATGTGTCAACCACGTCTTCAAACCGATAGAACATGACCACGTGGTTCTATTGGCAAGAACGATCTCGACAATGAACAACCACAGAAGTAGAACTCGTTCCTCGATTTGGACAATGGCTTTGCACGCCAGCGGCCTTGGGCTTGCTTTCATCTCAACCATCCTCCTGACGCGACTGATGACACCAGGAGACTATGGCCAGTTCCGCGTCGCCTTGACGATCTTTAGCCTTCTGAGCCTAATTTCACTCATCGGACTCGACCACGCCGCGGTCCGCTTCGTGGCGGAATATTTCGTCAACAATTCACCAGCACTTCTTTGGGCATTTGAGCGATGGGTATCAAAAACTGCTGTTCTTTGCGGTGTCGCTTCCGCCACCATCGCACTGCTCATTACTTGGCTGATCACACCGGACTGGCTCGTCAACTCCGGCTTGGTATTGTTATTTCTGGGGATCCCAGCCTTCGCAATCACGAAAGTGTGCCGCGGAAGGCTCATCGCCCTCGGACATTCTGTCAAGGGGCAACTTGCTGAGCAAATCCTGCGGCCTATCGTATTGATAGTCGGAACCTTAATTCTCTGGATCCTGACAGATGAACCCCTGTCACCGTTTCGGATAGCAGCCATCATCTTGATCGCACTGGCGATCATGGCGATCTGGCAGATCACTATCTGCCAGCCACATCGAACGAGCATCGATGCCCCAACAAAACCGAAACAGTGGTTGGGCGTTGCGCTGCCACTAATGGTTGCTTCTAGCACCATCATGCTCATGAATCGAACAGATCTTCTCCTTATTGCAGCACTGACTGACGATCAGGCAGTTGGCACATACGCCATCGCAATCCTAGTTACATCCGTATTGCGATTGCCAATGAAAGCTACCCAACAAGCCTTCAGCCCAGAGTTGGTCACAGGTTACCAAGACGACCGAGTCGCAAATCTCGCGTCAATAACCCGCCGAATCAGCGCTATCGCAGGTCTCACAAGCCTCGCACTCTACGGATGCCTGATGCTCGCCCTGCCGATACTGCTACCCGTATTCGGCCCAACCTACACAGCGGCCACTCCTGCTGTTTGGATCTTAGGCGCGATGATTGTCACCGCTGCATTCCTCGGCCCAAGTGGCAAAGTGCTTGGTCTCAATGGCCGCCACAAGATCATGGCCGTACTGCAAAGCATGGGGGCACTGGCCAACATCGTCCTAGGACTGATCCTCATTCCAATGTGGGGCATCGCGGGTGCCGCATTGGGTACCGCCTGCAGTATGCTGCTCTGGAAAGTCACGGCAGCGATCATCATCTGGTTTCGATTCGGCTTCCTCATGCCATTCAGTGGCACGATCCGTGACTGGAGTGAACGTCCAACGACGTAAAATGAGAAGATGTCTATGTATAGACCACCGTACGATCAACTGATCCTCTTGGGGATCCGCTATGCCAACGTGACGAAGATATTGATTTTATCG
The DNA here is from genome assembly GCA_964524945.1 of uncultured Isosphaeraceae bacterium. Taxonomy (GTDB): domain Bacteria; phylum Planctomycetota; class Phycisphaerae; order Phycisphaerales; family SM1A02; genus UBA12567. The sequence continues at coordinate 9,186 of CAZGFN010000069.1, read as the reverse complement.
ACTTCAGTGAACCGTTCGTGGAATCAAAGATAATTATGGAACGCCACGACACCCTACATCCCCGATCGAAAATCCCATGCTTGACTCAGGAGGTCCGATGCCCAATTTAGTCATGGTACTCGGTCCTGGACGAACTGGCACTTCCATGACTCACCTTATGCTTGGTAATGCAAAAAACGCATTCGCCTGCGGTGAGATTTATGCTTTCTTTAGACCATGGCGAACCCACCACTTCAAGCCAATGTGCTCCTGTGCACACAACTATTCTGACTGCGTCTGGCGCAAGTTTGACAATACAAATGAGGAGAGCTTTCACAAAGCCCTTGCTCAACAACTTGATGTGAAATGGGTCGTTGATGAATCAAAAAATCTGAATTGGGTTCTTGATACAGAGTATTGGGCCCGATCAAGCAACATGCAAAAGTTCAATATCATCATGGTAAAAGAGCCGATTGGCTTCATGTATTCTCAGTGGAAGCGAGAACGGCCACTTGAGACAGCTACAAAGTACTTCCTCAAATATTACCAGCGTTTTTTAGCACTAAATGTTCCATTTGTATCCGTGAAACTCGAGGAGTTAACAGCCGATCCTGCTACCAAGTTGGAGAAGATCTGCAATGTAATAGGGATGAAATATTTTGAAGGCAAGGAGCGATTCTGGGAAAAACAACATTGTCACTTATTTGGCAGTCTTGGGTTGCGATCGCAGATAACAAACGGAGATATGGAAATCCGCCATCAGACTTCATACCCAAAACAGTTCTTGCAAGTTGCGGATCCCCAATTGAAAGCATTTGAGAACAGCAATTGCTACAAGAGAGTACATTCGAAACTAATGGCAAAGGAGATCGATAATATTGATCGGTATGACGGAATCGTACCACTGCCAACCAAAGGACTACGACCAGCGTGGTACTATCGCAATGTACTAAAGAGTGCCTTTAGAAAACGCTTCCCCATGCGGTGGAAACACGCCCAATAGCACGCCCTGTAAAGCTGACCCTGCTCGATTATCATTGGTCGCGCAATGACAGCCCTGCAAGTACTCCTGATTTCCAGCAATGATCCTCGCAAAAGGTATCGCTTCGTCCAACGACCCCTTGAGGCGGCAGGTGCCGATTGCGATGTCTTTATCGATTCTCATTCTGGCCTTTCTGCCAACGCAGAACTCCGGCGGCGTATCACTTCGAACAACCCGGATGTCGTGGTGTTGTTCGGAGGCGATATTCGCCTCGGACTTCGATTGGCCCAAGTCCGACAAAGCACCAATGTGCCAGTTGTTCTACGGTATGGCGGCAATCCATTCACGACTCGACATGACCGAATAGCATGCTGGATTCGCCGCGGTCGGTTGATAACGTCCGCCCGCAGTCTCTTGGGCATGCGCGTCACAAGACGGTCAATTCGGCGATGTGATGGCCTCATTGTCGTAAGCAAGACGCTGAAGCAGCAACTTGAGCCTTGTCTGCAATCCAACAAACCTATTGTTGTGGCACCCCCCGTTCTCGAATTGCCAATAACTCCCAACACAACCCCACAAGACCATTCTGATGCAATTCGGGTCGTGGCAGTTACCAATCTTGCGTACCAGGCCAAGGCCAATGGCATCAATAGTCTCTGTACTGTTCTGTGCCGAGCCGCTACTTGCCTTAATCAAACAGTTGTCTTCGACATTCTCGGCGGCGGAGAGCATTGGCGCAAGATTTCGCGGCGTTGGCATGGCACGCACGGTCTTCTTCGCATCAATTGCGAAGGCATGGCTAGGGATATTCAACCATTCCTTCGATCTGCGCATCTTTTTGCGTACTGCTCCCAACTGGATTCATGCCCCCTGTCGGTAATTGAAGCGCAGGCGTATGGATTGCCGATTTTCATCGGTAGGCATTCTGCAGCAACTGACTTTTTGACTGATGGTACTGATGCGACCATGTTTGATCCGAATGATCCAAAAACAGCGGCAGACGCTCTCGTCCAACTGCTCTCTTCGCCTGCGCGGATGAAATCCATGCAAAAAGCAAGCCATGACTCCGCGATACGCCGGAGTGAAGCAAACACAGTCGGACAGGATCTACTCAAGTTCTTTGAACAACTCCTTGGGGCAAGTCGGGGTCAGCGCACATGAGTGTCGTCCGAAATAGGGTTGCACCCGCCTGTCTTCGTGCGTGGGGCGCGGGGCCGGCGCGATTGCGGCCTACACGGCTTGTATTGTGTTATCACAGTGTCTCGGACGGAAATGCTGAGCCACATGGATTCCTGTCGCGTTCTCGCTGCCTAGAGATGAGTGAGTTTGCTCAACAAATGGAGTGGCTGTGCCAGATAGCGGATGTCGTACATCTCGCCGATCTACTTGATGGGCCTTCCACTGGATTGCGAGTGGCGATCACGGTCGATGACGGGTATGCCAACAACGTCAGGCTTCTCTTTCCATTCCTGCAACGATTGGGTATTCCGGCCACCTGGTTTGTCGCAACTTCATTCGTGGATGACCCCTCCAAACTACCTTGGTGGGATCTATTGGACTGGGTTATCGAAACCCAACAACCGCAACTCGATTTGCATGTTGTGGGTATTCCCATACGGGTAGAACTGAACAATAGAAAGGATTGCCAAGTGCTGCGGAGCCAAGTAGGACCCATTCTGGCCAAGGCAGATCCTCTTCGGTGTGAAGAGATCCTGGCCACCATCCTCAACCAAGTACAACCACCAACCCCGCCAGCCAATGCCTTTGCGCGACCAGAAGATCTTAGAACCGTCGCAAGAACATTGAATGTGTCAATTGGAAGTCATACCACACATCACGCCAACCTCAAATATTGCAGCAGCGAAGAAATTGTGAATGAAGTAGAGAATGGCCGTAAACAAGTCTCATCAATGTGTGGGAATGACACACCGTGGTTTGCATACCCATACGGCCACCACGATGCCGTCGATGTCAGGGTGGCCGATGCTCTGCGGCCACTTGCCCTACGGGGCTGCTGTACGCTAATTCCTGGCGTTGTCGGAAACCACTCCGACAGAATGCTCATCCCTCGTATCAATGTTCCGCCCAATATTTCCATAAGTCGATTCAAAGCACTTGTAACGGCGAGTCGACTCTATGCAGCAGCAAGCCGGATTGCCAAACGATGAGTTCACGCCAGCACAAAACACCAACACAAATCTTCTCCAGACTAACTCATCGCACTTTGCGTACATCACTTGGAAAGCATCTGTCAGCCCGCCTTGGACGTGATCCAATGCCAGATCGATGGGTCTTTATTTTGGGGTGCTACAACTCCGGCACAACGCTTCTGCACACCATGCTTGCTGAACACCCTTGCATTGGTGCTCTTCAATACGAGGGCGTTTCACTAACCGACCAGCTTCCCCGTCCAGAAGAACATGGATGGCCGCGTATGTGGTGCCAGTGTGAAACCGCCATGGAAGTCCAATCGCCACGTGGACTGGCCTATTCCGCTGATCGAATCAAACGACAATGGTCTATGTCCATCCCTCGAGGGAAAAACATCATTATCGAAAAGTCGATCGCCAACGCTTGTCGCATCCCCTTCCTGTCCGAGTATTTTCAGCCCGTTACCTTCATTCATATCATCCGTAACGGCTACGCAGTTGCTGAGGGAATCCGTCGAAAAACTAAACCCAAACTGTCTGGAAACACCGACTATCGAGAAAATTACTCAATTGGTCTTTGTGCGGAACAATGGAGACGGGCCGATGAGTTGATTACTCGCCACCTCACAAAACAACACCATCTGCAGTTGTATTACGAAGAACTGTGCCGTGATCCGGTAGGCGAAATCAATCGAGTCACAAATCTCCTTGAGCTCGACCCGATGCAATCGAATGTCTCTGAATCGCAATGGCATGTTCATGGTGTATCTGGACGAATTGTCAACATGAACGAATCCTCAATCTCCAGACTGTCCGAAGACGATATTGATGCCATTCGGATGGTTGCCGGAGACAGACTCGACATTCACCACTACACGACACCACGCGCTCAGATCGCACATGGTGTCAGTGCATGATCTTCAGTTCTCCCGTCTTTGTCTTCGCATTTCTGCCCGTCGTCTTCCTCGTAGCAGTCCTTGTGCGGAAATTCAAAAGCGGCACTGGAGCTCTGCTGCTTTGGATGACCATGAGTTCGCTGTTCTTCTATGGGTTCTGGGAAGCAAATTATCTTCCGATCATTCTCGTTTCAATCGCGGGCAATTGGTCCATTGGGCTATGGATCCGACACACTACGGGATCCAACCGCATTCCACTATTCATGGGAATCGCTGGCAACCTTGTTGGGCTTGGTTACTACAAATACTTCGACTTCTTGGTATCGAACATCAACACTGCCATGGGCAGCAACCTGCTGGAAATGGATCTGATCCTGCCGCTTGGCATCTCGTTCTTTACCTTCCAACAGATCGCGTACCTCGTCGACACATCGCGAAATCTGACCGACAAGACGAACATCCTTGAGTACGCCTTCTTTGTCTCATTCTTCCCTCAGTTGATCGCGGGCCCTATCGTCCACCACCGACATATCCTGCCGGCGATTCATCGCGGCGAGTCGTTCAACTTCTCAGCCGAACAGTCGTTGGCGGGACTACATGCATTCGCAATCGGCTTCTTCAAGAAAGTGGTGATTGCCGACTCGCTGGTACTTGCATCAAGTGCGGTTTTCGACGCAGCCGATGCCGGGCAAAGCCTGTCCAGCCATGATGCCATCCTCGGAACGTTGTCATTTACATTTTATATCTATTTCGACTTCTCGGCATACACCGACATGGCCATCGGCTTGGCATTGATGTTCGGGGTGAGGTTGCCGAAGAACTTCGACTCCCCCCTCAAGGCAACCGGATTCATCGACTTTTGGCAGCGATGGCACATCACGCTCTCGGAATTCCTACGGGATTACGTGTACATCCCACTCGGTGGTAGTCGCAAGGGCATGGCACTGAGATACTTCAACCTGCTCTCCACCATGCTCATTGGCGGACTATGGCATGGAGCCACTTGGATGTTTGTCTTCTGGGGTGGCGTACACGGTGTGTTGTTGGTGGCGAACCGCGGCGTACGCGCCCTCATCACGTTCCCTCGTTTGGGATTCTGGGCAAAACCTTCTGCGATTCTGTGCTGGTCGGTGACCTTTCCAGTCATTGCGTTGACCATGATCGCAGCCCGTGCAACCACGTGGTCTGGCCTAGTGGAAGTGTTTACGGCAATCTTTTCCCCGGCGGGATTCGCTGATGGTCGTCAATCAACCAGTACTGGCTACCATCTCTCCGATGCAGATCTCGCGTATTTCTTCGATATCACGGCCAACGGCGAGCCGCTCGGTGGGCAAGCCAACGCATGGTTCTGGGTGATCGCAGCAGCGGTCATTTCGTTCGCGATGCCAAATACATGGACCCTCGCCAAGCGGTTTCCCTCTACCCGCGGGGCCCATCGACTCTGTGCGAATCTTCTAACCGTGGCAACGTTTGCAGTGGCTGCGTTCATCATCCTCTATATGGCCAACCGTGTGACTGAATTTTTCTACTTTGATTTCTAATTTGCAAAGCAACACATGAGAAGTCGCACCCAATTCATTCTTGTCCTCTCATCAATTGCTGCATTGATAATTCTGCCTGCATCATTGGTCTGGGCTATTGACCCGCTTCAGGTCTACAGGGCACGAGCAAACCACCCCGTCGATCTCCAGCGGCTGTCGCGATATCAAATTGCAGGGCTGATTCGATCCTATCTGGCCGATCCAGACAAGGAGTTCGATACGATAATCATTGGGACTTCACTCTCCCAGAATTTCGCCCCATCTCAGGTCAAGGAAACTCTTGGATCATCGGGCGTACTCAAGATGGCGATGGCTGGTGCTCACGTCCCGACACAGTTGCTGGTGGCCAAGCGTGCGCTGCAGGAGCCCACGCTCAAGCGTGTCATCTGGGAACTCAACGATCGATCATTTGCTCTCATGCCTGCAGACAAGGTCAATGCCAACCATGTGTTTCCGGCCTACCTATACCAAGGTGGCATGGCTCTGCGTAAATACCTACTCAATATCGATAATGTTGAGGAGTGCCTTCGGCAACTTGGGATAATGACAGGAAGTGATGAATGGAGACCTCAAGGTGATGAGTGGGGATCATGGTACTACAGCGACGAGCACTGGAAGAAGAAGCAAAAGAAGCACAAACGCAACCACTTTGGTGCATATCGAAAAGCTCTAAAACAGAAAGTCCTACTTGCATTCACAACTCCGGAACAGTTGCTGCAACAGCACCCGCCATCCGCCAGATACTCCGGCATCGACCAAGTAGCCTCATTGGTCGCCCAACACCCAAACGTCCAATTCGACTTCTTTATCCCTCCGGTCAGCGCCGCTTTCTATGCATGCAAGGATCCCGCTGAACTTTCCATTCGATTCGGCATGACTCGCTATGCCGTCAAACAATTATCACATTTGCCAAATGCACGACTCTTTGCGTTCAACGATGTAGAAGCCATTGTCTGCAACTTGTCGCTCTACCGTGATATCGCCCACTATCATCCCGACATCAATCGTTGGATCCTCGAGGCAATCGAACATAACAAGCATCGCCTCGATTCCAGCAATATTGATGCTTATGAACAAGCATGGTACTATCTCATCCGCGCGGTTCGTGTAACCGATCTGGATACTGGCACATGACGCTCGATCGCCCAAATCCGTTGCATGTATTGGTACTGACGAGCGTCACTGACGCACGGGACCGAGCAGCCCTGCTCACGCCGGTGCTGGACCACGCCCGCGCCGTTGTACAAGTGCACCGCATGCCCGAAGGGGGCGATCTGAACTGCCGAGGCGACTTGCCCAATCCCATCAATACACCGAATATCATCGTGCTGTTTCATGGTGGCATAAGAACCGCAGCTCGGATCAAAGCGCTTCAAAAACGGTTCAATTGTCCTGTTGTCCTTCGCCTTGGTGGCCGAAACGATCTTGCGGCACTGGACCTCGCACGCGGTGCGGTTGGATCCCTGCGCATGGGCAAAGCCCTGCGGCGTGTCGCAAATGCCGCGTTGGATCGACGTACACTGCGAGCCGCTGACGGTTGCATCTGTGTCACCGAAGCGTTGTCCATGTGGGTCCACGGCTGCACCGCAAAGCCCGTGATCACGTGCCCACCGGTCCGAATGCCACTGGTATCGCCGGCACCAGATTTAACCGAACGGGCCAGCCGCACCATCCTGACGGTATCCAATCTGAAGTATCGAGCCAAACTGGCTGGCATCCGCCGCCTGCTGCCGTGTTTCGAGAGGGTCGCTTCCGTCCTACCGGACGTGACTTGGCGCATTGTGGGCAATGGGCCACTCCTTATGAAATTGAAACGGCAAATGGTGCGATCACCCCACTGGTCCAAGATCACCATGGTTGGATGGTCCGATGATGTCGAAGGAGCCTTGGGCACAGCGAGTCAGTTTTGGTACGCGTCCCGGTTGGATGCCTACCCTTTGGTCGTCTCCGAAGCCATATGGGCTGGCCTCCCCACGCTTGTGGAAGCAGGCACGCCCTCCGGGGCAATGGCCCCCGCCGACTGCGCGTTTGCATGCGACGATGGGTGGGCCGATCGCTCAGTGGACTTGTTGACTGATGCCGACCTTCGCAGGCGTGTAACTGCTGCTACCCTCGATCATGTCCGTCGGGTAGAGTCCCCAAGTCGCTTGAGCATCGCATTTGTTCCTTGGATTCGCGCGCTGATTGGGCATCGAGCATGAACGTCTGTTCCGCTGAAATGCCGACTACTCCAAGGCCAACAACAACGGTGCCGGTGCCGCTTGCACATGATGCAAGATTGATCGCACTTGTGTCCACGACACTCTTGGCAACCCTGATACTCATGCGGGCGTTCACGGGGATTTCCGTAGGGCCTGTTGGCAATGTCGAACGCATTTTCGTCGTGATCTTCATTGGCTGGGCGATCTTGGCCACGCTGGTAAGGGGTCGCATCCGAATCCCCAAGCCCATGGCACTCATCTTGGTTCCGGGAATCGTCATGGTCGCAGTACATCACGCTTTCGATCCAGCCTTCGTGATCTTCCCGCTGTTGATTCTCGCCGTTGTCAATATCCCATTTTCATTTCGAATCATCGGCAATGCCGCATTCACGCTCACTGTCGTGACCGCCGGCGTGACCATTACCGCGGTGATGGCCGGAGTGGACCTTCGACCGGGCAAGTGGACAAATCTGACCGGCGTGGGCGGTTTGCCTTCCCTCTGGCACGAGCTGTTCAGCAGTGCCAATCAGCCCGCCCAAACGGCGCTGCTCTGCCTGCCGCTCATGGTCATGGCCCGTCAACGCGGAGATATGTCACGCCCATCGCTTGCCATTGGACTGGTGCTTGCCGTTGCAACGATGGTCGCCACCGACTCTCGGTCCACGTTGGTCGGCGGCTTGGTCTTCATGAGCATCATCTGGCTCGACATACCCAAGAGCCTCGGCAACCCGAGCCAGATGATGATCCGGGCCCTGAGCCTTCTCCTTTTATTGGCGGTCGTCTTGACTGCCATGCTTGGTTCAGACCGCTGGGTAAGCTTGGAGCGCATCGCCAATGAGACAGTTGTGCTGATCGCTGATGACATTCCCGATCGACCACCAATGGCGCGTTCCATCATCACCGCCGCCTCCGTCTCCGTCGCGATGGAGCATCCGCTGATAGGCGTTGGGCCGAATCCAAACGCTGCAACCAATGCTTGGTCGGAGGCCCGTGGACTTTTCGTCCATACGAGATACAACGTCAAACCGGGGGCACTCCATCAAGGTGGAACCAACGTACATGGAGCGATCGCGATGCTGGTCCTGCGAACAGGTGCGCCATCGGCAGCCGCGATGCTCTATGGATTCTTCTTATTCTGGATCGCCATGCTGCGCCGCGGCCACATTCGGTGTGCCATCCTGTTCGGCAGCGCGCTCGCCATGCTTTTGGCTGCCCAGTTTGGCATGGACCACTTGGGAAAGGCATACTGTTGGCTGATGCTCGCAATCCTCATTGCGCATGAGCTTCGACCACCCCGTCCAAACTGCCAACAACCGATCAGACTCATATCGGCGAGTGTGACACCAACAACGAATCTCTCCAAGTGAGAACCCGCCACCTCATGCATGCGACACCGGAAACGCCCCAGCACACCACTATGCCAATGCTCCTGTATGC
>CAZGFN010000068.1:0-11028 GCA_964524945.1 uncultured Isosphaeraceae bacterium | reverse complement strand
CATTTTTGATCACGAGAGGCCCATTTTGGGTCGGACGGACATGGGTACGCTGAAGTCCTGCTATTGGAACCGTCGAAATGTGGGGGGCCATTCGGGGGCCTGGGTCATGGGCTAGCAGGCCTCGAATACGCCGTGTGTGCCACGATGCAGGGGGTTGGCACGACGGATGCTAGAATCGGGCCATGCGATGGCAGCGGCTCATTGGAATCATGGCCCTGCTGATCGCCAGTTGTGAAGAATCGACACCACCTCCGGCAATTCCAACCCCAGCGAATCTGAGCACCGTCGATCCGCTGATCGCAGAACTCATCCAAAAGACCGCCGCAGAGGTTCGCGGCAGTCCTAGGGATGCCAATGCGTGGGCCCAGCATGCCTCGGCGCTCCTAGCCAACGCCTATTACCAGTCATCAGTTGCGGCCTCTCGGGTGGCGCTTTCGATCGATCCTTCGCGTACGCATGTGCAGTACCGGCAGAGCATTGTCTTGTGGCGGCTCAACCAACAAGACGAGGCCATCGTGGAATTACGCGCCGTGCTTGAGGCCTCGCCAGCCTACGACTGTGGGTGGCAGCGGCTAGCCCAGTGGCACTTGGAGCGAGGGGAACTCGACGCGGCGTCGACGGCCATTGATCACGCTATTGCACGCTCGCCCGACCGACCCGGAACCCTGTCCACTTTGGTACGCCTCCGCTTGCAGCAGGGGCGGCCCCAAGATGCGCTGCTGGCACTGCAGCCTCGCTTGGGCCGTCCCGATACGCCCGGGCATGTGTACTTCCTCGCGTCGCAGGCCTATCGCCAACTTGGCGACACCACGCAGGCCCAAGAAGCCGCTGCCCTAAGTAAGCCACTCCCAAAGAAATGGCCTGACCCCTGGCTCAATGAGATCCTCCCACTGGCCACAGGCAAGCGGATGCTGGCGACCAATGCACTGGACATGCTTCAGGTGCGTGGTCCCAAGGCGGCCATCCCACTATTGGCCCGTGCCGTCGAGGCCGACCCTACCAACGTCAAGGTCCGCGGCGCTCTGGCTACGGCGTTGATCGCGATGAGACAGCCTCGCAGGGCGATGCAGGTGCTTGACGCATTGCCAACGGCCGTTGAGCCAACCGATGGGTACTGGATCGCTTCGGCCAATGCATCGCTGGCAATGGCTAAGGTTGAAGCGGGTGACCGGTGGCGATCGAAAGCCGCGATAGCGTTCCAGAGGGCCGAGGCACTGACAGGCGGCAGCCCCCGGCTTTACCGCTCGATGGCGCGGCTGGCGGCAGCCAGAGGTGAATTCGGCGAGGCTGCCCGTTGCTATCAGGCAGGCGCCCAGATGCTCATCGCACAAGGGGAGCGCGTGCCCGCCAAGGACTTTCTTGCCGAGGGCATCACCAAGATCCCCAACGACCAGACACTGCGTGCCATGCTCGAGCAATTGGTGAACACCCCATGATGATGCGACTGGCTGTTGTGATCGTACTGATCGGCGGGTGTTCGTCCTCGTCGCCACCAGTCGCGGACGCCGCGGGGGAACCGCCAAATCAGTCTCAGGCACCGTGGTTTCAGGATGATGCAGGCGATGCGGGCGTGCAGCATGTGTACCACTCAGGGGACACCGGAAAATACTTCATCATTGAGACGATGGGTGGTGGGGCCGCCTTGTTTGACTATGACAAGGACGGCGATTTGGATCTGTATCTAACACAGGGCAATGTGCTGGACGGCGACGAGCGTGAAGACCTCACCAACGTGCTGTACGAAAATACCGGCGACGGGCAGTTCGTTGACCGTACCGATGTCAGCGGTACGGGGGATGTTCGATACGGGATTGGGGTCACGACGGGTGATTATGACAACGATGGTTGGGTTGATCTGTATGTCACCAACTACGGCCGCAATACGCTCCTGCATAACAAGGGCGATGGCACCTTTGAGGATGTGACCCAGCATGCTGGAGTTGGGCAAGAGGCATTCTCTGCGTGCGCGGAATTTGCGGACGTCGATCTCGATGGTGATCTGGATTTATTCGTCACAAACTACTTGGCGTGGACTACCGATACCGAAAAGCCATGTTATTCAGATCAGGATCGGCGGGACTACTGCAATCCATCTTCCTACGACGCGCCCATCGCTGACACGCTGTACATCAACAATGGCAATGGGACCTTTCGCGATGCGTCCGTTGAAAGCGGGATCGCCGCGGTTTCAGGCACGGGGCTTGGCATCGCCATCGCGCCCATTGATCAGGACCAGTGGCCTGACATCTTCGTGGCCAATGATGGAATGAACGATCGGCTCTGGATCAATCAAGGGGATGGGACCTTTCTTGAGCAGGGCATGATGCTTGGATGCGCGGTCGATGACTCAGGCAAGAAGAAGGCCAGTATGGGCGTGGAACTCATGGACATCGACCAAGACGGCGATTTGGACCTGTTGGTGACGACGCTGTTTCGCGAAACCGATTCCTTCTTTATTAATGAGAACGGTGTCTATGTTGATGCGACGGCGCGATACGGCCTGGCCGCAGACACGCGAACCTATACGCGGTGGGGTATAGCAGTCGCTGACTTTGATAACGACGGGGTAGATGACCTCTACGAAGCCACGGGTCGCGTGCGATGGCAAGCGGACAACTGGGATACCGACAACTGGCTGGCCGAACCCAATCTACTGTTCACTCGCCAAGCGGGAGAGCGGTTCACCCTCGTGGAACCCACTGGCGGCGTCGAGCAGCCACTGGTCGCAGCGGCCCACGGCGTGGCCACTGGCGACATCGATGGGGATGGCGGCATCGATCTGGTGGTGGTGAACAAGGATGATTCAGTCAATGTGCTGCGGAATCGCGTAAGCCCCCGTGGACACTGGATCATGTTGGATGTCCGCAATTCCCACGACGGCCCAGGGATCGGCGCGGTAGTTGATATTCAACTGGCCGATGGCACGCATATTCCTAGGCTGGTTCGCGTCGCCAGTGGATACGCCTCAGCGGGCGACTACCGAACGCACCTGGGGCTTGGGGACGAGGAAACGGTGCAATCGGTCAGAGTCAACTGGCCCGATGGTTCGGTCAAGGCATTTGACTCACTGTCACGCGATACGGTGCATGTCCTCAGGCCGTAGCGTTCGAACGCGTTGCAGTCCACTCATCGGCTGGCATGTCAGTCACGGTGGCTACTTCCAGAACTCGCTCAACGACGAGGCGTTCCAAAGCGCGAAGCATGACGCCTTGGATTTTGCCCGCTTGGACGAGTTCTTGTCGCACATCCTCGGGGCGTCTTCCTTGTTCCGATGCAATCTCGGCTATCTGCCCAATCAGCGCATCTTCGCTGACCGAGATTCCAAAGTGCTTCCCCAGAAGATTGCATGCGGCCCGTTTTTGAGCAATTTTCATTGCTTGCTGGGAAAGACGATCTTCTTGATCTTGCAAGCGACTGGCCACAGTGTCCTCGCTGCATCCCCGTTGCTTCATCGCAGCGATCCATGCTGTGGCGAGTGAGTCGCGAAAATTCTGTATGACCCTCGAGGGCACCGGAATGTCTTGCTGGTCCGTGAGTTGCTCTAGCACCTGCTGCGAGAGAATTCTGCGTTGATCTTGCGTAGCTTTGGCATCGAGCGCTAGGCGAATCTGCTGACGGAGAATGGCCTCGCTTGGGCTGCCGTACTGGTCAACGATCTCCTGGGCACTAGCCAGTTCCACCCTAGACGCTTGGGAAATAGTCAGGGAGATCGTGATGTCTACTCCTTGAAGGGAGTGGTCGAAGTAGTCGTCCGGGGCAGTGGCCTCCACGATCACGGCATCGCCTACTGACCGGCCAATGATTTTGTCGCCTAGTTCAGCGACGTCCAAATCAAAGACTTTGGCGGTTCCCGAAATTGCAGGCACCCTGATGGCCGCGTTGGGCTGTTCGTAGATCGGGGTATCGCTTCCGCGTTCGCAGAGGGCAACATGGCATATAACTTCGTCATCGGTCTGGATCTGGTTTTCCAGTGGCGATCTGGTGCCGGCGTCACGCCGCTGTTCAATCATCTCATTGTCGATCAACTCGTCGGTGATCTCTCGTATCGGACGGGTAATAGTGAGGGTCGTGAAGTCTGGCCATTGAATGGTTGGCGAGTGATCGACATCGATTGACATCAAGAAGTCACGTTCTGGACGATACACAGGCCTTTCCGTGCCTGGTGTTTGCACAGGGCCCCAAATCGGTTTGATTTCAAAACGGAGGAGGCTCTGTTCAACGCAGAAGTTAGAAAGTTGCGTGGTTGTCGCCTCGTCGCTGGCATCCTGGCTGCTCTTCTTGAGCTTCTTTTGAAAACGTTTGGCATGCCGGGCGGGCACGGAAATGACGATACGCCGATTACAGTCATCACACTGGGTGAGTTCCATTTCAAGGTCGGCGGGATCAATTAATTCGTGCTCAGTCACAAGATGGTTACTCCATAGCAGAGATGATTGTACCAGATTCGATGGTGGGTTCGTGGTGGCGTAGTATCATTGGTGGCATGAAGAAAACCTCCACCACCACTGGGCAGATCGCCGGCCTCATTCGGCGGAAGATGTACACTCTCGCTGAAGAGCTCGCGCTCTCTGCGTTAGAAACATTGCCAAACGATGTCGAACTCTTGATGATGTTGTCGCACCTCTACTACGAGGGGCAGGACTATCTGTCCTCAGCCAGGGCAATGGAGTTGGTGTTGCGGGCAGCGCCCAATGAGCCGGAATTCCTGCAAAAGGCGGCGATTTCTTATGCTACTGCAGGTATCACGGATCGCGGACTTGACTTGGCCAAACAGGCATTGTCGCTTTCTCAAAACAGTCCACAATCATGGCAGTTGATTGCCAATATCTATGAGAAGACCGGCAGAATCGAAGAGGGGAAGGAGGCCTTGTCGCGTGTTCCGGATGTCGACGCCTTCTACGAAGCCAACACAAGCACTGAGGGCAAACTGCTGTACGCCGAAAAGCGGTATGGAGAGGCCATCGATCTCATCAAGAAGTATCACCAGTGGGCCCCGCAAGCCGCGAAGGGTGGCGACGTAGCTGAGAACAAGATGTACATCGACAGCTGGTTCAATCTGGTCAAGATCTACAACAAGATTGGCGAATATGACCTAGCGTGGGAAACGGCCGTCCATGCACACGACATTTCGAATCAGAAGTGGGAGGCTAAGAAAGTCAAGCCGAAGCTTGAACTGATCAAGGAGATCTTCTCGGCAGAAAATCTTCGGGCACTCGCCCATTCGACGGCGCCCTTTGAGCAGCCCGTGTTCATTGTTGGCAATGCCCGAAGTGGCACGAGCCTTCTCGAACAGATCCTCAGCATGCACCCTGATGTCGGCAACGGGGGCGAGCTGATGGTGTCTGGGAGCATCCAACGCAAAATGCAGTCTGCGACCGATTCATTTCATCGGTATCCGCAGTGTGTGTTTGACATGCGAGTGGAGGATGCCAATGCATTTGCCGCGGAGTATCGCGATGCCATCGAGTGGTTCTCGGTGGGGAAGAAGCGGGTTACCAATAAGGCAATCGGACTGCAGAGGCAGGTTGGTTTTCTTTCATTGTTCCTGCCTCAGTCACGCGCGATCATGCTGCACCGGCATCCACTGGACAACTGCGTGTCGTGCTTTACGTCCAACCTTGTCCGTACTGGCCACGCCTATACGCGGACCATCCAGACACTTGGCCAGATGTGGGTCATGCGACGAGAGATGCAGGACTACTGGACTGAAGTCGTGGAGATTCCGGTGATGGATCTGCATTACGACAAGTTGGTTGTTGATCAGGAAGCCGAAACCCGTCGGCTGATCGAGTTTCTCGATTTGCCATGGAATGAAGACTGTTTGCAATTCCACAAGTCACGCCGTGTTGCGGCCACGATTAGTTATGACCAAGTCAATCAGAAGATGTACACATCATCCTCGGGTCGCTGGAAAAACTACGAGAAGCATCTGGGCCCCCTGATCGATATTGTCGGTGACTACCTCTAGATCGCAGTTAGGCTGCGTCAGGGACAGCCTCCCCAGGCGGAGATGAGGTCCAAGAGGTCAAGGAGGTCCACGGTGCCGTCACCGTTGATGTCTTCATCGCAGGCCGCGGGGCCCCAACTCACGTAGAGCGTCCATGGTCCGACGCTGGTGGTGCCTGCCTCGAAGTCGTGGTTGCCCGCCGACACGCTCACGGCGGCGTCGGTGAGTTCTGCTGGGAGAGTGAGTGAACTGCATGAGGTGTCACCGATGTAGGACACGTCGATGTCGCCCGTTCCGCTGGGTTGATGCAAGTCTGCAAGCAGGGTGCTCGCGGCGTTGTTGCCCATGAAGCGGTACTGCTGGCGACCGTCAACCTGCTTCCACTCAACGTACGCGAATGCAGCGTCGATGTCGTCCCAGAGTGGATTAGATGAACCGGAACCAGAGCCCGAACCGGAACCAGATCCCGAACCGGAACCAGATCCCGCGGGGCCTGGCACATCGATGTGCAGTTCAGAGCCACCGGCGGAGGTGTCGTTGTAGATGATGTGGTAGCCGTCGCCGAGTGTCAGCGTGCCCGCGGCGACCGCCGAGGTGCCGCTGCCAGCGGTATAGACATACATGGACGTGGCGCTGTGGACGGTGAAGTCCCAGGATCCGGTCACTTCCACCGCGATTTGGAAGGGGGCCGCGGTATTGGTCGTGGTGCTGTCGATGTCATAGGTGTCACCAGCGATTGAGTCGTTTCGATACCAATGGAAGGAGTCGGCGCCCGCCGATGACACATAGCTCAGGGCCATGGTGTCGGTTGGAGGGGCTGCCAATGCTGGCATTGACAGGCCGGTGGCAGTTGCTATCAAGAGGATTGATCGGATCATGCACGGTGCTCCAAAGTGTCGGCGATTCGCGGTTTCTAGCCCTTGCAGGCGTGAATCGGTCCGGGGGTACGCTTCCCACTATGAGCGTATTGGCGGCGTGTGTGATGAGCAGCAATCCAATTCTTGCACGGAATCCCGTCTTGCCCGCATGATTGGACCCCCGCTTGATGAACGAAATAACCGCTACTTCCCCTCCCGAAGCATTGCGGCTTCGCTTGTGCGACCCATCGCCTCGTACGTCTGAGCAAGTTTCTCTTTGGCGTACCTCCGGCGGCCCATCGACACGGTGGAGTCGGTTGCATCCAACTCGACTTGCCGCTCCAGAAGTATCACCGATTGAACGTGGCGGCCCAGATGCCGGAGCATCTCACCTCGATAGATGCGATTGAAGCGGCGGCTCTCGGCATTGGTAGGCAGTGAATCCACTGCAGGACGGACACGCTCGAGGAGGCCCAAGGCCGCTTCGGGATGCCCGCCACTGCTGCCAAGTTCCCACGCAAGATTATTGACTAGATTGACGGGTCCGCGGCCAAGGCCGACCTCGCCCTCGGGCGCGATGCGGTCGATGATCATCATCAGACTGGTGGGCACCGTCGTGGTGGTAGTCTCGGCCAGAAAATATACGGCGTCGGTGGACTCGGTCGTTGCGATAATCTGTGGATAGGACATGTCCTGTACCAACTCACCGATCAATTGAGTCGCGGTATCCCCGTGGCCAAGCCTGGCAATTCGATCAGCGATCATCCACGCGGTTGCGAGGGTGTCCACGTAGTGGCGGCCAAGGTGACTAGATTTGGCCTGCACCAGTTCGCGGCCCATTCGCATGGCGTGCGTGACCCGCCCCTGTTCGAAAATTACCACGATATCCATGACCTGGGCGTCGAGTAGATTGGCGTCGTTTGGAGGGAACCAGTTACTGAGATTGTCCGTAGCAGAGTCGACCAAGAGTCGCGCTGCGTCCGAGTCGCCGATGGACAGAAATGAGTTCGCGAGCACCAAGGCAAAATAGGAGGACTCAATTGCCTCCTGGGCAGAGTCGACATCGGGTAAATAGGCATTGAACTGTTTTGTGGCGTGCTCAAGCACTGTTGCAAATAGAACGGATGATGGCCACGTGGAAGCGATCGCCGGGTCAGGCTCAAGCATCTTGGTCACACCATTGATGATCGCCTGCGAACGCGCCGCCTGACGGTCCATCTCGCTCAGCGCCGCGGCCTGCGTAGTTGCTAGCAGGCTCAGCGATACAACGCCGCAGACAAGGAGGACCATGAGGATGGCCGATAGCACGAAGGGGGCGCGGTGCCGACGATAGAGCAATTTCAATTGGTAGGAGAGGGTCGCACGTCGGGCAGTAATGGGATCTCCCGCGAGGTAGCGATCGATATCTTGACGAAATTCGACCGCGGACTGGTAGCGACGATCGCGATCCTTCTCGAGGGCCTTGAGACAGATCGTTTCGATGTCTCCGCGGAGCACGCGGTCGATGGTGCTTGGTTTGGTGGGGGGGTCTTCCCGCACAATCCTTGCTGCTTCGTAAATCGCTCGATTGGAAATGTCATAGGGACGCCGACCGGTCAGCAGTTCGAAGAGCACCACGCCCAACGCGTAGACATCGCTGCGAATGTCGATGTCGTGCGGATCCGTGGCACACTGTTCGGGCGACATGTACTGCAACGTGCCGATGATCGCCCCAACATCGGTCTGCACGGTGGTGACGGACAGATCACTGTCGGTGCTGCGAGCGACGCCAAAGTCGATGATCTTGGGGTCGCCGTTTCTGGTGACGAGAATATTGCCCGGCTTAAGGTCGCGGTGAATGATGCCCTTTTGGTGACCGTGGTGAGCGGCGTCGCAGATGCGTGCGAACAAGAGAAGCCGTTCCTGGATGCTCAGTGCTTTTTCGGTGGAGAACTGTGTAAGCATCTTGGCGCCGGCGAGGTACTCCATGGCAAACCAAGGAAGGCTGCCCTCACTGGCGTCGGTTGTGCCCGCCTCGTAGATCTGCGCGATGCCAACATGTCGAAGTCGGGCCAGCGTCTGCACTTCGTACTGAAAGCGTCGCAGGGCCGAGCGTGACGTGATGCCCGCTCGGATCATCTTGAAAGCTACGATGCGACGAGGCGTCTCCTGCTGCGCTTCGTAGACCGCCCCCATTCCTCCTTCGCCGATTAACCGTTTGATGGTGAAGTGGCCAATGGTGCGACCGAGCATCGATATGTCGCGGGGCTTGACAGATGACTGTGCGCCAAGCATCGCAGCAGACTGCTCCAAGGTCGGGTCGTCGGAGCCGGGGGCGTCGGAGGTGTCGTGATTGTGCTCGTCGTTCATTGGGCTCCGGGCAGGATACGCCCCGGCGAGGTCATCATCGACGTAATAGCTCACAGCAACGCAAAGCCCGCCTGGAGCACTGGGCTCCGGGCGGGCTTAGGGACCGCACGTGGCTGGCCGGACGCATCAGCATCCACTGGCCGCCACAGCGGCATCGATTTGTGCACTGGCCGCGTCATAGAGTTCCGGGCAGTGCTCGGCGTAGCAGTCCTTCATGGAACTAGCGGCGGTCGTCATGGCGGTGCACCGTGCCGCTGCATACTCGGCATGGGCCTCATCAAGGTCTTTCTGCGCATCCTCTGCGGTATATGACGTATGAACAAGCCATCCAATACCTCCTGCAATGGCGCCACCGAGCGCGCCGATTGCCGCACCCGCCGGACCGCCCGCGAGCGCGCCGCCGATTCCGCCAGCTACAGTGCCGCCTGCGAGATATCCGCCAAGATTCGCAGTGGAGTCGTCTGCGAATTCTTCCATGATCTCATTGACTCGATCGGTATGGGCCGTTGATGCTTCATGGATATCGACGCCAAACTGGGCAACCGCGTCCATGAGGCATGCTCTTGTGGCGTCCACATCGCACCATGACACGCGGCTGTACTGCGACGATTCAAAGTCGCCTGCGGATCCTTCACCACCGCCAATAGATCCTTGGATGCCGTCCCCGGCCCATTCCAGGAAGGTCATCGATGTGAACGCATCGGTGCCCACAAAGGCGATGAAACTGGCTGCTTGATCCGAAGTGATCAACCCACCACCGGGAACAGAGGCCAACGGGCTGTACAGGAGCAAACTGTTCGTTCCGTCATCGATGCGGGTTGCATAACCGACGTGCGGCTCGCTCTGACCGAAACGTGCCGAATGCACAAAGCATTCCGCCGTCATGCCTATGGGCATGTTGAGCAGAATGCCGTGCTGTGTGGGATCGACTTGCCAGAGTGTCAGCTCCTGCACCTCCTGGGTGCCGCCCTGCGCCGAATACACGGTCGTGTAATTGGTCACATCGAGTTCGCCGCTGGCACCCACGGACCACACACCACTGGTGTTCAGGGTGTAGGCCTCGCCGAAGGCATTCGCCCACAACTGCGTGTTGGCCGCATCAATGGTGTTTGGATCGAAATTGACAGGGACCTGAAGGTAGGCCATGGCCAGCGCGTTTTCATACTGCTGAGTCAGGTCGGCACTTGCCGTGGCCTGCTGTATCTGCGTCAGTGCTTCAACGAGCGGATTGCGGGGAATCGGTGTCTTGTATCCAGGGACCGGTGACTGGGCAACCGTCGATGCTGCGACCAGAAGGGCCAAGGTAGAAGCAAGGCCAAAACGATGATGAGTGGTGGACATGGTGGGTTCTCCTGTCTGTTTGAGGGGCGTTGCAGTGATTTGCAACGTCCCGGTGCCAGCCAGTCAGGCGAGAGTCCACGGGGTTGTCCGCACTATGTTTTCAGAACTCTGTTAGAGCCCGTCGCTCGTGCAGCCCCAGTCTTCCAGAAGATCAAGCAGGTCCGGCACCTGCGTTTGTCCATTGCCATCAAGATCGCCCGCGCAGCGGAAGCCAGTGCCGCCGGTGTTGAGGAAGGTGTACATGGCTTCGTAGCGGTCGAAGTAATTGTACTCCCAGCCATCATCATCCACCTGGGTGACGGTGAAGGTGTGTCCTTCCAAGATCAGGTCGGGGTATTGATCGCCGTTGACGTCTTCTACAAATATGATGGGGAAGCTACTGGCGTCAGGGGCGTCAGGGTTGCCCCCCCCTTCGCCGGGTACGGTCATGTAGATTGTGTTTGGGTCAAAAACATAGTCGTGGTCGGGGCCTCCGTCGTTCTCATACTCGAGCCTATCTCTGCACGGCCCGCTGAACACCACGCTGGACTGACC
>CAZGFN010000067.1:0-11170 GCA_964524945.1 uncultured Isosphaeraceae bacterium | reverse complement strand
TGTCCTCGGTGCCGTATTCAGCAATCAGTCGATCACGTTCTGCTATTAATTCAAGACCAGCGATTTCACGTGCAATAGATAGCCGGGCGCGGTTTTGTATTGCTGATGCAAGGATCGGTTTGCGTTCCTCCAGTGCGGATGTTGCGAGTGAATCAATGGTCTGGCTGGGGGAGGTGTCGATGAGAATGGACCATGGATTGATGAACTCGCCGCCCATTCGAGCATGGCGAAGACCGTGCCGTAGGTCAAGTTCAGCCAAGGTGTCATTCAAAGCAGCTTGTTCCGTTTGGAGATCCTTGATCACCACGATCACCTGAAGCATCTCGAAGACATCAGCTTTCAATTCGGCTCGTTGTTCACGGAGTTGCGTAGCCATTTGAACGAGTTCCTCGGCCGTGACCTGTTCTCCAGCCATCTGTACCTTTTCAAGCCGTGCCTGCATGCGTGCACGAAGGCCTGACATCCGGTCATTGAGGTTTTCAAGGCCTTCGGTCAGTCCCTGAGTCCATTCACGGGTTCGCTTCTGGGCAATTTCTGCTTGTCGCTGGGCATTTACTTTCTGCCCATCGCTTTCCTTGTTGACGCTGGCCTGGGCATATTCTCTGACGCGATCCGACATCACCTCGATCGCCTGATCCATGTTCTGATCATCGAAGACGGTGGCGCGATCGAGTTGTGCGATCTGATCTTCCAGTTCCCGTTTTGATTCCATCTGCTGGTAGCGTTCCAACGCATCCAGCAATGGCGCCGAAATTGCCTCAAAGGTGGTCGTGTAATCAAGAATGATCATCTTGATGATGCGAGCACGTTCTCGATCAAGGTCGAGTCGATCCACCAGGAACTGCACATCACGCGCAAGGAACTCCGGTTCCAGCAACCGCACGGGTCGCATCGGATCAGGCGGGATCAGTCGGCCGATATAGGCCTTTGGTTCTTCTTTTCCTTGCAATGTTTCATCATCTTCTTTCTCGTCTTCATCACCCTTGATTTCCGTGATGGCAGCTTCCCAGATCGCCCACGCATCTGCCTCATCCATTTGACCGCTTATCACTGCGGCTTTGAGGGACTGGCCAAGTGCTTCCATTTCGACCTCTCGGGGTTCGACCGCTTGTTCGTTTTCGCGGGCAGTCTGTTGAGCTCCCTCGTCGGCTATGACGGAGTTGGCGCAGAAGAATGTGCCCAGCAGGAGTACGGCTAGGCACCGCTGCAAGACCGAGTGATTCCATGATGAGGGAAATGCGGTGGTATGCGATGAGTTCATACTGGGAAGATAGGGGGTGGCACCAACTCGGGTCTGAATCCAGACTCGGATCCAGTTGGTTACTGATGTGAAAGTGCTTTCATCTCGCCCAGTTGGTCCTTGGCATCATGGTTCGATAAGTCATCAATCGTGCAGGTGTATCGTGCCAAGTTGAGCCATTGTTCCTCTCCTCGCAAACTGAGGGTCGGCTTGCTAGGGCTACCCTTCTATAGAACCTCAACCAACGACATCCCCGGCACTCGCTTGAGGCCTTAGGACCACGCATGGTCGCCCCAAGCCTGGATGACTTGCATGAGATCGGCGTGCTCAACCACGCTGAGCTGTTGCCCGGGTGATCGGGCGATGTCCGCATCCTGCCGTGGCTCGGCGCCCCACTGGTCCAGAACGGCGATCAAGTCCTCGACTCCGACCTTGCCATCAAAGTTGATGTCGGCGGTGTAGCCGCAGTGCGGAAGAGATGAATTTCCCATGGCATCTGTCCATGTACCGCTGACGCTATTGGCAAAGGTTGACTGGCAGTCAGTTTGCGAGTTGCCAATGCTTATCGTTCCCCCCGCCGTCACCTCGATGTGATCATCGCCTTGGCTACCCCGATTCCCCGCGAACATACAGTTGGTGACTTCCATGGTGCCAGTATTGATAGAGATGCCACCGCCATGCACACCGTGATTCTTGAGAAACATGCTGGCTGTCACTTCGCTATACATTGGTCCCCAAAGGTAGATCGCGCCGCCGCCCCATTGAGTGACGCGATTTCGGCTAAACGTGCAGTACTCAACGAGCAGCTCGCCTTGCATGGTTCCATATTCTCCAGTCGCCAGTACCGCACCTCCCATGCGAGCGGAATTGGACTTGAACATGCAACGCGAGATGAGGGCCGTGGCACTGTTCGGACAATCAAGAGCGACGGCGCCGCCAAGTCCAGATGGCGCGAGATTGGCAATAAAATCGCAGCTATACAATCGCAATCCATCTGAGTTTTTGCATGAGATCGCGCCACCATCGGGGCCACCAGCGCCATTGGCGTCAAATCTACAGAGAGAGAAGTTGGCGTTATTTGATTCGTCCATCGCCACGGCGCCGCCGGTGAGGCCGGCGATGTTTGCGGTGAAACTGCAGTTCGTCACAGAGAGCCCGGATGTGGAGAGACACAGAATGGCGCCGCCACGGTCGGTTGGGAGGCCAGGTTGCGCGGTCACCGGAGAAACACAATTCTGAAATGCAAGACTGTCGAACGAGATGTTGGAGCTGTTGGTGACAACAACACCACGATCTACGTCTCCGCCGTTGATGATTGGCTTCGAGCCCCCGGTCGCACTGGTGATCTCTAGATCGTGCTTATTGTCAATGAAGAGTCCGCCTGGCCACTCGGCCCACTCCAGTTCGATCCGATCACCTGCAATCGCGTCATCAATGGCGGCTTGCAGGTCTGTGTATAGCGTCTCGGCCCCACCGCTGTAGAGGGTGGCCATTGGCGGGTTGAATCCGCCGCCACCGCCCGGAATGGTTGGCGGAGTGCCAAAGCCTCCATCGCCAAATCCTGCATGGGAAGGCAATGCCATCAGGGCGGTCAGAGCGTAGGTGGAGGAAATGCAGAGTGATTGAAATCGGATCATGACGCGAGTGGCTCCTTGCAGATTGGGGGCGATCCCTAGCCACATCTATGCTGGTGGTTCCTGTCATGTGTGCCAAGAAACCCCCACAAGCTCAAACTCGGACACCCGCCACTTGAAGAATCGATCACTGCCACTTGCGCTCAGATCACCGAAGTGACCGGCATCACCGATGCGGGCATGGTCTACGGCCGATTTTTGAATACCCAGTACTCCAGCCAGGGCTTCGTCGCGTCGATCGAGAACGGCGTCCATCTGATTGGGCGCCGACTCATCGGCGCATCTACCCTCTCGTGGAACGCCCCGAGAAGCCAACGGCGCAGGCGCCATGATCATCAGTTGGTCGCACAACTACAACTATGGACACTGGGCACAAATCGAGCCGGCACTCGAGGCTGAGACCGACGGCATATGGGCGATAGATATCAACGATGTATTGAGCGTGATTGCCGCGTGGGGGCCTGCGACCCGAATGCTCTAATACAGTGCCTCTCGCAGCGACGACTCGTACAACTCGGCTGTTGCCGCTGACGCCAGTACAGCACGGAGTGAACTCGCGAAGCTGAATTGTTGCAAAGAAGGTGTTCTTGATCGTGTCGGCATCAAGGTGCCTACCAACAAGGCCCCCAACCGGAGAGCACTGCCAGCAAGTCATCCGTGCCGACGAACCCGTCACCGGTGATGTCCTCGGGGCAGAAACCACCGCACGGTCCCCAGGCGGCCACGACGGACAGAAGGTCATCTGTGCCGACATCACCCGAATGATCGATGTCCCCCGGGCAGGGGTCTACGTGACCGATATCGGTTTTCAGAATTCTCACAATGTCAGCTCTGTCGAAAACGCCCGTTTGAGGATGAGAGTTGTCCTTGAGTTGGACACCTTGCTCATCGATGAACCGGTCAAGCTGCTGCACTTCGACGAACACCCGCTCGCATGGTGGCGAGGATGGAACGTTTCCGATTACAACCGGGCTCGTTGGATCATTGACCTGCACGTTCTGGAGACCGAAATCAGCGTTGGCTATGACGGCATAGTCATCTACACCTGGAGGGGCGAGTTGACTATTGACGTCCACGTCCGATGCAAAACCCGCGAGAGTTGTGACATGCGATGCGAGTACTACGTTATCAGGTTCCGTCATGTCGAAGATATACAGACCATCATCACCAGCAGCGACATAGAGGTAGTCGTGCTCACGAGAAGGTTCGGTGCCGGACGCTGGAAGCCACCGTGAATATGCATCGAGCCCAAAGGCGCCACTGACAATCGGCAATCCATCAAGGAGTGTCGGTGAGTCGAAGTCTGGCAGTAGATCGACAATCCGCACGCCGAAATCTGGGTCGGCAACATACGCCCGAACAGCGAAGTCCGAACCACTTTGGTAGTGGCCTACCAACTGAACATCGATAGCGTTGATGCCTGACACTTCTGCAGCAATGATGGGATTCAAGTCATCTGACACATCCACGATTGCAAGACCATCTTCGCCCATCGAGACAAACAAGTGAATTCCCCACTGTGTCACACGCAGCGCGCTCGGAAGTGCAAGTGTCGTGATGTAGATCGGAGTTTCTGGATGTCTACTGTCATAGATGCGAATCCCGACGCCAGCCTCGACCACATAGAGATACCGAGCCTTACGTTCCACATCGATCGCGACACAGTCGGTGAGTTCCCATACTGGATTGAGAGGGGCGTCTGGGCAACGGTCGTAGAGTTTTACCCCGCCCGCGCCGAGCGCCACGTAGAGGAAATCAGCGGTCCCCTCGATAACATTTGGAATCGACACCATGCCATAGGCCGGCACACCATCGACTACAGGATCAGACGGCACCGGAGTCATCGGGTCAGCCCACCGATCATGAGATGAGACGCCCGAAATGCCGGCACCATGAACAAATGTCCGTGCAATATCCACGTTTCCAGTGCCGAAGCCCAGTGTGGCCGGTGAACGATGGCATTCCGCGCAGGTCCGTACTTCACCTGCGCCGCGGACCGTATGTGGTTGAACCGGATTGTGCGCGAGACCAGAAATGCCGCTGCCCGATACGGGCATGACGTAGTCGAGTAGTTGTGTCCCATCGGCCGCTGTCACGTCGGCGATCGGCATGCATGAAACGATGTAGGGGGCTACGCGGCCATCACTGTTAGGACCAATCGAGAACTGCCGGAGGGCTTCAAAGATCTTGTTATTCGTCGTGACTTTCCCGACCTCGTATTCGCCGGTCCAATAGTTGAGCCCCATCTGCGTTTCATCACGCTCGAAGTGACAGCCATAACAGTTCGGCACCCACGAGGTGTGACAGGCATAGCACTCGAGTCCTCCCGTGTCCTTGATGTGATGGTGTCCCATCGCCTGTGCGGCCTTTGGATTCGACGCAACCACGTCAGATACCATTGGAATCGAGTGGTTCACGTCATCGATCTTGCTGGTGAGCGTCCAGTTGCCGCCAGCATCCTGCCACGTATTGGGCATTGGCGCGCCGTCATGATCAGTCATGGACGGCCCGGTGTCGTGCGTGCCATGGCACATCCGACACTCGATCTTTGTGGCCCGGTCCATGTGACTGTAGATATTGCCATCGCCCATAACCTCGGTCTTGACATGACAGTCAATGCAGTGCATGCCGAGTTCATGATGAATGTCAGGCGGATTCGTATCTGCCACCGTGTAGTGGTAGTTCGAATTAAACTTCTCGTCGGTCGTTCCAGGGATGCCCGGACCCGAAGGAAGACGCGGGGGCATCTGTGCACGGCCGGTAAACGAAAGTCCAATGCGAGCGCCCCGATGATGACAATGTAGGCATTGCTCGGTCGGAATGCGGCGTGTAATTGTGTGAACGCGTGGATGCCCTGGCTGGGTGTGATCGATGGATGTGTCGGCACTCTGCGACAGCCCATCGTTGTCGTACAGCATATGACACGCCGCGCATCCATCGGCGCGATAGAGACCCTCCTGTCCCTCGGCTCCTCTATATCCTTTTCCTCGCGACCAGAGATGACAGCGAGAACATGCCTGCGAGGGCACCGCTTTGTAGTGCGTCGCAGCCTCAAGCGGATCGCCTGTGCCGTCGTAGATCAGAAGATCGAGGAGCGATTCAACAGCATCTTCGGGGATCCAGCCATCATCGTCTTCAATCGCAAAGGTGCCGTAGATGGCTTCCTTGGTGTCAACGACGTTGTTCTCGTAGAAGCCGCCTGAATAGTGGCCCGCTGTCGTCGCCATCATGCTCTTGAGCAGATCGCGTGTCGCATTAGAGTGACACATTCCACACACGCTCTGTGCCGCTCGGAGATTCGATGGGTTGACAAATTTCTGATACTCAAGGTCATCATCTATCGGAGGAATGGCGGCGCCGTAGACAACGTTGCCGTTCGGATGCACATGTGCAAGTTCTTTCGTCGTGGCATCAGGGTCGCCGCCATGGCAGAACGTGCAGTCCATATCAAAGCCTCCCATATTCATCATGGCTGACTCGATTTCACCATGGCACTCAAGGCAGCCTGGATACACCGGACCTCGTGTTCCCGGCTCGCGACGTACGCATTGCTCGATCCATTCAACGCCATCGGGAGTTTCGACGCGGACCGGCCCGATTCCAGGTGTAAACGTCAACGATACGTCCTCACTGTCAAAGTCGTGAGGTGAGGCAGACGCATGAGGATTTTGGGTGCCACTGGGGGACATTCCGGGCATCGCCGCAGTGAGCCCCACAGCGCAGAACATCCCAAGTATGGCCATGGCGGTCCATCGAGGACTCCACTTGTGGTTCACCAGTCTTGTTGCCATGAAAGCGCCATCTCCAGGCTGGATGGAAATCACATACCCGCTCCGCAAGGATCGGGTTAAAGGACTCTTTTGTCCAGTATAATGTGTCAAATGTATGCCTGATTCCACCCTGAGGGGCAGATATCCGAGATATCAATTGTTGCTCTGAGAGCACGGCTGCCTCGATACACCGCCCTAAGTGAGCCTGCGGAAAGGCGACGACCCGGAAATGGGCAGCCTGATGTGCATCGAGGTGTCCTCAAGCCAGTGCTCTGGTCTCGGCGGATTCCACTACCCCGCGAACCTAATGTCGCCCACAACATGCGGAGTACCGATATCGAAGTGAACTTCACTGACGGATTCACACTGTGCGTAACAGACGGGTCAACCACACCACCTGCCGATGGTGACGGTGGGCAGTCGTTTGGCCTGGTGGGCGACATCCTTCATCTCCAAAGGCAATACGCTCAACCTACTGGTCGGTTTGGTGCGCTGTAAGAACCGAACTCGCAATCAAAGGGGATGAACTCAGAGGAGCCTGCTAGGGTGGTGTCTATGAAGGGCAAAATGCAATTGCTGGCGCTCGCGGCGATGGCCGGGATGTGCAGTTGCCACAGTACGCCGTCCAGCCAGGAGAGTCCCATGGTTGATGGAACGCGATATGACGCATGGCTACTTGGGCGTGCACAGGATGGTGGTGTGCCACATTTAGGATGTGATCGTCCGTGCTGCGTGCAAGCGAGGGCGCAGGGGCATGCCGAATATCCCTGCTCGCTTGGTATTCGTGATCGACAAACAGGATCGCTCCTGCTGATCGAAGCAACGCCTGCGGTCGAGCCGCAAATCGCGATGCTCCATACGCTGGCAGGCGTCACGGGCCGTGGTCGCCAACCTGTCGATGGAGTGCTGATCACCCATGCGCACATCGGTCACTACACCGGGCTGATGCAGTTTGGCGAAGAAGTCGCCGCGACCGACCACGTGCCGCTGCATGTCACGCCGCGGATGGCGAGCTTTCTCAAGGAGAATGATCCGTGGGCGCAGGTCATTGAATATGGCCAGGTGGATGTCCAACCAGTGCAACCTGGACAGTCTTGTGAACCGCTGGATGGGCTGCGGGTTGAGTTCATCGAGGTGCCACACCGCGAAGAACACAGCGACACGGTGGCATTCAAAGTACATGGCCCCGAGCGTACGGTGCTGTGGGTCCCAGACGTCGATCAGTGGGGTCGGCACGAAGGGCTACTTGCGCAACTACTTGAAGGTGTTGATGTCGCCTATGTCGACGCCACTTTCTATGACGGCAGTGAATTGCCTGGACGTGATCTGAGCCGTATTCCACATCCACTGATGGTTGAGACCATGGAGATATGGGCCGATCAGGCGGAGGCGAATCCGGGTGTGATTCGTTTCATCCATATGAATCACACCAATCCGGTACTGCGCGACGCAGCACTACGCTCGCAAATTGAAGCGAAGGGTTTTCGCGTTGCGGAAGTCGGTGAGCACACGCCTCTATGAGGCGGTGATCTCCTCGGTGGAGTGGACGGATTCCATATCGTCGGTGTCTTGCTCGCTCATTAAGAGTTCGTAGGCCGACACGATGATCGCGAGGCA
The DNA here is from genome assembly GCA_964524945.1 of uncultured Isosphaeraceae bacterium. GTDB lineage: Bacteria > Planctomycetota > Phycisphaerae > Phycisphaerales > SM1A02 > UBA12567. The sequence goes on along the minus strand of CAZGFN010000067.1, from coordinate 2,909 downwards.
AAGTGGTATGCCAACGAAGAAGAGCGGTAGCACAAGCACGATCGTCGTCCCAATGAGGATGAACCCTATGACGATGAACAACCCAAGTAGGGGCCAGAAGACGGGGCTGGTCATGCGCCATGATGTGGAGATACTGGCGCCGACGCCAAGGCGGGTGCGGGGATCGATGCAGAGCAGGCTGGAGAAGATGAGTTTCGTGGAGAGCACGATAAGGATGCAGATCAGCACGAGTACGACCAGAATGGCGGTGACGGTAATGGCGGGGACAGCCGCGGAAGTGTCGCCTAATAAGAGGGGACCGAAGCCAAGAATCAATGCCGCTACCACGACTGGTGCCAATAAGATGAGCTTAATGAGCACGCCAATCCCAACCAGTGGCCAGTAGCGACGAAAGCCTGCGAAGAGCGTGCCCATGTCAGGTGATTCGCCACGCAAGTGCAGCAGCGTGATGAGAAAGATGCCGGCTCCAAATGGATTGGTAAAGAAGATGTCGATCAAGTGGTCTGTCCCGGTCGGCGAGTTACGGTCTGGGTCTACGCCGAGGACGGCGTTGACCAAGGCTTTGACAAAGCCGACACCCACGAGGACCAATATGAAGACGAGTGTGGCGGCTAGCAGCCCGCCGTATCGTGATTTGAACAGGGCCACGCCTTTGGCGAATGCTGCATCAAAGGTGAATTGCATGGGCTGTCTGGTCCATTCGCATCCTAGGGGTGTGGCGAACTCTATCAACTCGGAAGTAACTCTATCAGATTGAGAGTGGCGGAGGTATTGCTTATTCGCGGCGCCGCTGTGAACGTAGCAGACCCCGTTGGTAATACCGTTGTGGGATATAGCGTCTTCTGTTCCTGTTGGGATAGTCTGGTGCCTCCTGGAAATGGATGGCGCATCCGTGCCTTCTTAGGGGAGTTGAGCGACGCTTCGAAAGCGGGCGAACGGATTCGAACCATTGACATTCATGTTGGCAACAAATCGCTCTATGCCGATGTCGACTTGCAATCGCAGAATTTGCGCGGAGATGACTCAGGCAGCACCCAATATCTGGCATTCCTTCGACTTCGCTTTCGATACGAGCGTCAGTTGGATGGTCAACTATGGTTCCGAAGGGCCGTGGCAACTCGCCACCATGAACGAGATAAATAGTGTTCTTGCCAACGTCACTGGCATGGACATCACGGGTGAGACTTGGACGGGGATCAATGAGACAACGTAGCAGGGCAACCCCTGGATCTACATGAATGTCCCGGCGCCGGACGCTCTGGCACTGCTTGGAGTGGCCTCGATCATTGGTACTCGGCGTCCCAGAGGCTGAGCATTCCGTGCATCTGAGAAAATGGGCCAGGCACTGCCTCGGTACCGGGCTCGTTTTTCTCCCAAATATTCTGACAGAAACACCTTGTATCCGCGGATTCCTGATGACTACAGGCCCATACATCACGAAACCGGGGCCTCCCCAACACCACAAGGACTTAGAACCATGACCCGCAATACGACACTCATAGCAGTCCTCACCATGCTTACCGCCGTCTCGGCCACGGCCTCAGCCGCCACGCTTGCGTACAGCTCCTTTGACACCGGCGACGAAGGCTGGACCGCGCAGCAGGGGCCGGCCGGCAGTCCGTATGCCGTGACTTGGAGTTCCACCGGCGGCGTGCCGACCGGAAACATCAATTACTGGGATAGGACCAATTATGACGAGGAATGGTTCTCGGCCTCCGCGAGTTTTCTCGGTGGCGGTAACTTTTCGTCTGCAGTGAACAACGGCGGCGTTTCATTTGACTGGGCCGCTGATTTGGGTCCGACCACGCAGATTGTCCAAGTCGCTTTCACAATGAACTACACCCCGAACAGCGGTACTGTCCTGTGGTCGGATGCCATCGCAACTGTTGACGGTCACTGGTATCACTACGACTTTGGGTTCGACTCCGCCACGACGTGGATGATTCAGAGCAGCGGAGGTCCCGCAACGGTCGCCACGACATCCGATCTAATCAATGCGCTCTCGGCTGTCGACGGAATGTTCATCACTGCCGACACAGTGGACGGCATGGACGACAACGTCTGGCTGGACAATCCCATGATCTACTCGGTTCCGGCCCCGGGCGCCCTTGCCCTGCTCGGCCTCGCCTCCATCGTCGGTGCCCGACGTCGCCGAGGCTGAATCGACCATCACACACCATTTGCCCAAAGGGGTCAGGTACCACCGCGGTACCTGGCCCTTTATGGTTTATCGTGTGGAGCCTTGGTTGAACCGATCGACAGTAAAGCCAGGAAGCACGAACGGAAGAAGTTCACACAATGTTGACTAATACGAGCAATGGGGCTGCAGGCGCTCGCCGGAGCCTCGTGGTGCTGACCCATTCGAATCGTGTTTGGCCCCGGAAGCGGCAGGCTGCGCGGGTCGCAGGCGAAGCGATCGAGAAGGATGGTGATCGGGCGTGGCTTGCTGAAAACCTATCGGAACTTTGACGAACTCCGCTCCACCGACGAACGGGTGTTGCTTCGTCAGGACGGGATCAAATCCGCCAACGCGCATACGCGTTGGTAGTACACCTCAGCATCCATCCCAAGCAACGTCGAACCGAATGCTTCGGCATGTTCAGCGGTCACAATCGGTCCGTAGTTGATGCTCGGGATGTGATAGGCGATCAGGATGGGCAGCGCGGAGGCGTGGCCTTCGTAGTGCGGATGCACGCTCAACCGAAATCCTTCTGCGATCGTCTTGCCGATGAGTTCCGCGCAGGCGAACTCATCCGCTTGCAGTGGATCCGCGTCAAACACGACTTCCACCGGATACCGCACCACATTCCGATCGGCCAGCAGCGGTTGCAGACGCTCGAGCGTCGAGAAGGGCGCATGTCGCTGCCGGCCGAGTTGGGCTGTGCGCAGAATGTGCTCATGAAGCGCCT
>CAZGFN010000066.1:0-11178 GCA_964524945.1 uncultured Isosphaeraceae bacterium | reverse complement strand
ATACATGGTGCGGCTGCGGCGGGATGACTTTGAGGATCCTACCCAAGTCGCCAAGTTGGCCGCCGCTTGTGGATGTAGTGTCGAGGCGTTCCGATCGCGATTCGAACCCCAAACACTGCGGGAGCCACCGCCTCTTCAGTTGTTCTGAGTCCGGTACACTCCTTACATGATTGCCGTTGGAATCTTTCTGCTGCTGCTTCTGACGCTTCTGTCGATGCGACTCAAGCGACGAGGGGTGGCCACTGTGCTCTTTCTCCTTTCGCTCATCGCCATCGTGCTGTTGTTGTTACACCATTCGACTGACACGCTAAACCTTTCCTTCTAGGTCGCCATGATGAGACGATTTATTCACGCATTGGCATTGTTCGAGATCATGGCGATCTGCGTGGTGTTACTTGGTGCGTTCTGGGTGCAGTTCGGCAAGAATGAATTCCCGTGCCCGTTGTGCATCATGCAGCGAATGGCAATGATGCTGTGCGCACTTGGCCCGGCACTCATCGTGATGGATGGTCTTAAATCGCGTGATATTCCCGCGGCCACCGTCATGGCTGGATATGGCATGAGTATTCTTGGCGCAGTGGTCGGCCTGGCGGCGTCGTTGCGGCAAGTACTGCTGCATATCTTGCCGGATGATCCAGGGTACGGCGCTGCTGTGATGGGCCTGCACTTGTATACGTGGGCAACAATCGTCTTTCTAGTTGTGCTGGTGTTTAGTGGGGCGCGGCTTCTGCTGGCGGCCAATTTTACGGCTGATCCTGGGCCAAACCGCACCGTCTCACGCATTGTGCTGTGGATCTTTGGTCTGGTACTGGCTGCCAATGCGGTGTCCACGCTCTTTGAGGCTGGGTTCCACGCATTCCTGCCCGCCAACCCAACCTCCTATCGGCTGTTGAGCGGCGACTGATGGCTACGTCATCGGATGGAAGCGTTAATCGTTCGCTTCCGGTCATCGAGTCGGGGGTGGCCCATCCGTGTGGCGATGCGATCGACGCGTCCAACTGCGATGCGTGCGTCATCAAGTGGATTGAACATCGAGCCGCTGCGGCTGGCGTGAAGCCAGGCGATGATGAGATGATCGTGGAGTTATCCGTGCCTGTGGTTGGTGTCGAGACCGGGCACGACCGTCGGCGGTTGCGTCGACGTTTGGCGGACCTTTCATTTGTATCCGGGTTTGACCGCCACACGCATCGATTGCGATTGGTGTTTGATCGTGGCACCTGTCCACTCCATGAGATCACAGATCGCTTGACTACAACCGGTTGGCGGCTCGATCTCAATGCGACGGAGGTTCGATACGGCACGACGGCGGATGTCATTGCTGGCCGTTCGATGTGGAAGCGATCGCTCCACTGGCCGGGGCTTCTGGTGGGGACCATTCTGCACACACGCGAGTTGTTACTCGTCACGCTTGCTGGCGTGCTGCTTGCTGCGGGCTTTGGCGTCACACTCTGGTCGGGCCCTGAGTGGTTGCGATGGACACTACTGGGATGCAGCGCGGTGCTATCGAGCACGTCTACATTTCCTCGTGCCATCAAGGTGGTCAGGGCCTTAGGACTGGATGTGGACGTTCTCATGTTTGTGGGCGCAGCGGGCGCCACGCTGCTTGGGTATCCGGAAGAAGGTGCCTTCTTACTCTTCCTGTTTGGACTCGGATCTGCTGGCGAACACATGGCCCTTGCTCGCGCTAAGCATGCCATCGAAGCGCTCGCCACCCTAGCACCCGAAACGGCTGACCGCATCGATGCTGATGGTACGTCGCGCACGGTTCCCGTTGGAGAACTCAAGCCCGGCGACCACGTCGCGGTGCACCCGTTTGATCGTGTGCCCATTGATGGCGAGGTCGTGCATGGTGTGACCTCGATCGATCAGGCGCCGGTAACTGGTGAGCCCGTTCCGGTGAATAAGGTGCCTGGCGACGAAGTTTTCTCTGGCACTGTCAATGGGGAAGGCGAAGTCGTGGTGCAGGTGCTTCGGGAGGCGGGGGAGAGCACGATTTCTCGGATCATGCGAATGGTGGAAGAGGCCCAAGCAGCACAATCTCCCGCAGAGCGATTTACCGCCAAAATCGAACACATCTACGTGCCTATTGTATTTGTGCTGACAGCCATCGTCATTGTGATTCCGCCACTAGTGCAGTGGGAGACGTGGCCCGAGTCGATTTATCGGGGGATTGCGTTCCTTGTGGCGGCTTCGCCATGCGCCATCGCGATCGGAACGCCAGCGGCGGTGCTGTGTGGGCTTGCTCGAAGCGCGCGCATGGGCGTACTTATGAAGGGCGGTGCATCACTCGAGTCGCTTGGCCGAATGAAGTCGATTGCCTTTGATAAAACCGGGACGTTGACGACTGGAAACCTTCAGGTGACCGAAATCGAGGTCACAGGAGCGACGACTCAAGATGAATTGCTCGCAGCAGGCGCCGCAGTTGAGCGATCGGTGAGCCATCCACTGGCCGAGGCCATTGTCAAGAGGGCTCAATCCAGAGGGTTGGTACTGCCCGAGGCATCGTCCTTGCGGCAGATCTCAGGCGAAGGGGCGACGGCCATTGTTGGCGGGTCGATCATTGCGGTTGGGCGGGCATCGCTTGGGGCGGTCGATGATTCGGTTGCCGCCGCGGCCAATAAACTTGAGGATGCTGGCAACAGTGTGGTGTGGGTGTTCCGCGATGGCGCCGTCATGGGGGTGATTGGTTTGTCCGATACGCCACGCTCCGAAGTGAGTGAGGCCATCGCGTTACTGCACGAGCATGGGGTGAAATCCGTTGCCATGCTCACTGGCGACCACGCTGGCGCGGCCAGAAAGATTGCCGGTGCGATGGGCATCGATGACGTGCGTGCCGATTTGCTGCCCGGGGACAAACTGGGCATCGTCCAAGATCTTCGCGATCGCAACGGGAGCGTCGTGATGGTCGGCGATGGCGTCAATGATGGACCGGCACTTGCTGCGGCCGACGTTGGAATTGCCATGGGCGCTGCGGGGACCGACGTGGCGATGGAAACCGCTGACATCGTGCTGATGGGCAATGACCTACGACTTGTGGCCGATGCGTATCAATTGTCCAAGGCAAGCCGGAGGATGATTTTGCAGAATCTCATTCTGGCCTTAGGGGTGATCTGCATCGTGTCGCCACTGGCCATCATCGGCGTGGCAGATCTGGGCCCGGCAGTCATCCTGCACGAAGGATCGACCATCGTCGTGGTGCTCAATTCACTGCGGCTGCTTCGCTGGTCACCCCGACGTTCCTGAAACGCCTTCACAGAATCGACCGCCGATCGGTTCGTGGCACCATCCCCAAGATCCGATGAAGGCGAGGATGTGAGACAGCCCGCCGAACTCTGGTTTGGGGCACCTGGGACCAATTAGCCTCCGTTAACGAGCAGAGCGACCACGAACAGGTCGTTTTCGGCCCCATTGGGGGCGATGAGCTGGACAGGAGATGCCAACGCGGTGGCGATTAGAGGTGTCACCGCCAACGGGAGCATTGGACCCAGTATGGGCTCCTTGTTCTTTGCGCTAAGACTGACTTGGATCTTTGCCATTCCTGAGACTGTCGCGCAGGTCAGGTACAGTGCGCTTCTAATGAACAAAAGACTATTTCAACATCTCTGCGAAACCCCTGGCGTATCTGGTCGTGAAGAACGAGTCCGGGAAGTTGTTCGGGACAACATTCGTGGCCTCTTTGACAGCGTTCGCGAAGACACGATGGGATCGCTCATCTGCACTCGCAAGGCAACAGGGGGAACCAAGAGGAAGCCAACTCGTGTGTTGCTGTGCGCCCACATGGACGAAATTGGATTTTATATTCGTCACGTTGATGAGCAGGGCTACGCGTGGGCGAATCCCGCCGGTGGCTTTGACCCGCGCAACCTCTTTCATCGCCGAGTACTGGTATGCACTGACAAGGGGGATCATGTTGGCATCATGACCGCTGGTGGGAAACCCGTGCATATTTCTTCGCCCGAAGAACGCAAGCAGATTCCCGAGCCGCTGGATTTCTACATTGATCTTGGCATGACGCCTGCCAAAGCGAAGAAGGCCGTACAGGTTGGCGACTTCGTCGTGATGCACGAGCCATTTGAAGAACAACCAGAAGCTTTCGTATCCAAGGCCGTCGACAATCGCTTCGCTGTGTTCTGTGCCATCGAAGCTCTTAGACAGATCACTAAGGCCCGAGGCAAAGCTGGCGAACACGCCTGCGAGATCGTCGTGGCCTTCACAACGCAAGAAGAGGTCGGGCTTCGGGGCGCATTCACTGCAGCTGAGGCAGTTGGAGCGGACCTTGGCATTGGTCTTGACGTCACGCTGTGTGCGGACACGCCTGGCGTGGCCGAAGCCGACCGTGTTACCAAACGAGGCGAAGGTGCCGGTGTGATGTTTATGGACAGTTCCATGATCGCCGACCGCACGTTGGCTGAGGACATTTGCAAAGTTGCGAAGCGAAAGAAGATTTCATATCAGCGGTGCATCCTGCCTCGTGGAGGTCAGGATGGTGCTGCGATTCAGCGGAGCGGACACGGTGTTCGTTGTGCGGCCTTGGTGTGTGGTACTCGCTACGTTCACACCATCACCGAGTCTATTCACAAGGGCGATCTCCAAGCGACGATCGATCTACTCGCCGCATGGTTGCGCTCTGTCAAATGAGATATTGAGGAACAAGAGAGGCCCGTCCATGATCAAACTTCTGACTGCTGGCATTCTGCTGGCGACATCCATGTTGGCGGCCAACGCGGCGCAAGACGCTTCTGGCGCAGCGGTGGAAACGTGGGACCTCGACCCGGTGCACAGCGCGACATTATTTCGGGTGCAGCATGTTGGTGCAGGTCAGTTCTGGGGGCGAATCAACGAAGTGACTGGCACCGTTGACTGGCCACGGGATGATGCCAAGGCACCTGTATTTGATGTAGCCATTGGCATGGAGAGCATTGATACGGGCAATGAGAAACTCGACCGCAACCTCAAGAGCCCCGATTTTTTCAACGCTCGCGAGTTTGCAACTTCGACCTTCAAGAGCACAGATGCCCAGCGAGTGAGCGAGCGAAAGTGGAGGGTTACTGGCGACATGACCATGCTTGGCCAAACACGACCAGTCACAGCTGAGGTCGAGGTGACCGGCGTGATGGGCAACCCTGTGCAGGCCAAGGCCGGCTGGGAGGCGATCTTCTCGATCAAACGATCGGAGTTCGGAATGAACTGGGGTGTCGAGAATGGGGCGGTTGGAGATGATGTCAAAATCATCGTCGCTCTGGAAGGCAAGATCGAGCCAGGGAACTGATCGCGTGTTTGAAGAAGTCTTCTGGAGTGTCATCTTCCCAACGTTGTGCGCGGGCATTGTCGCAGCGTTTTGTCTGATTCCCTCAGGGCTGTCTCACAAGAGGGTGTGGCGACGTGGTGTCATTGCGTTGACGTTGATGGGCGCGGCGGCAGGGTCGTTCATTGGCAGCGTGGGCATACCTGCGTGGCCCCCGGCGCAGAAGTGGCATGGCATCTTCTATGTCATGTTGGCGATGGGTTGTCTGGGGTTGGTCGATGCGCTTCCCCGCAGGGGCGACTGGGCAAGCCGGGTATTGATTGGCGTGGCGGCCGGCGGAGCGACTTGGTGGCTCTTGCCACTTCCCGCACAACTACCCATCACGGTAGCGGCCGTCGTAGCCGCTGGCGCCTTGGTCGTATCGTTGGTCGATGCGCAGCGACCCAGCCTGGCAATGCCTGTTGGATCTTGGGCGGCTGGCGCAGCGGTGTCTATGTTGGCCTTGGTGGCCGGGTCCATATCGCTGGCCTTCATGGCCGGCGCGATGTCGGCCATGGCTGGCGTATTCATTGTGATACGGCTGTTTCCCAATCGCGTCGTGTCCGGCGGGGGGGCCATGCTTGGTGGTGGATTGGCGGCCATTTGTGTCACGGCCATGGCGTACGACTACGGCGATGTGCCAGTTTGGGCATGGCTACTGGCCATGGGTGGTTTTCCACTGGCCTGTGTGCTGGAGATTGGAAGCATTGCGCGATGGCAAGGGGCAGCGGCTACGACCGCGCGTAGTGTCCTACTTGTATCGCCACCTGTGGCTTCGATTTGGATGAATTTCGAAGCCGTACAGGGAGCTTTCAGTGCCTGAGACATATCGATCGCGGAAACGCGCCTTCATTGGCGTGGTCTAGGTCGCCTTTGCCCAATTATGGGAACGGGTAGGACCTCAAGGCATGGAATGGCACGGCGGTGGTCTTTTGAGAGGAGCGAGGCGATGTGGATTCACGCAATAGTCATGATGATCATTGGGGTGCTGTGCGGGGTTGTTCAAGCGGCGCAGCAACAGGTGACGGTCACACTGTCTAACGGTGATGTACTTCACGGGGAATTGGTCAGCGAGTCCGACACGCATCTGGTCATTGAGCATCCTGTGCTGGGGCAGTTGAAGCTTGCGCGTGAAAGGGCTGGAGTGGCCTACAAGCAGGGAGTGGTGGATACGAGTGTTGATTCTAAGGAGGAGCCCGCGACCACCAAACTTGTTGAGCAAGCGTCACCCGCGACGCCGGCGGTTGTGGGGGCTCTGGCGGTGGAGGAGAAGCCTGCGCCTACTCCGTGGACTGGTTCGATTTCTCTTGCCGCAACGGCCAGCGACAACAGCAGGAGTTCGTATGACATGCGTCTTGGCGCCTCACTGAAGCGCAAGCGTGAGTTGGATCACTTTGACTTGACGGCAACGTGGTATTGGAGTCAGCAGGACAACATCACCACGGACAATGACTTTTTGATGCGGGCAAACCAAGAGTGGTACATTGAGAAGTCGCGGTGGTTGTACTTTGCGCAGGGGACGTGGCAGTACGACCAGTTTGAGGCTTGGGGTCATCGTGTCAGTCCGTACGCCGGAGTTGGGTACAAGCTTTTTGACACCGATGATTTGGAACTCAATCTCAAAGCAGGTGCGGGTATGACCGCTGAGTACGAGAATTGGGACATTGATCCGCAACTGCTCTTTGAAATGAACACATCATGGCAGATCACTGATCGGCAGTCACTGACTGGATATCTCTCCATTGCGCCGGGTTTCAATGATTGGAGTAACTACTTGCTGACGCTGAGTGCGGACTGGAAGCTCAAACTCAGCGATGATTCAGGCTGGTCGCTCAGGATAGGCGTCCGAAATATCTACTTCTCCAACGCCACCTCCGGCGCGACGCCCAATGACTTCAAAGGCTACGCCGGCCTTGAATACGGCTTCTAGGCCGCATTCTGGGAGCGGGGCTCATTTGCGAAAATCAGTTAGGGTGGGGCGTGTAGTGTCTGGAGGCCAATCAATCATGCTCATCCCAATCATGTCCAGCCTGTGTGTGCTTGCCGCGGCCACCGAGGTGACCGTTCCGTTCAAACAGGTTGGTGCGCCGGCCAGTGAGATCACTTCCGGCTGGCTCACGCCACCTGACCCGGGTGACTATGGAGCGCGGGGACGATGCACGCAGTGGCGATTCGAGGGAACCGGCGACATTCTGGAATTCCCAATCGAAGTGCCGACTTGTGGGCACCTGGCGATCGTTCCGCTCGGACAAGGCTCGAGCAACTGGACCATCGAATTGGTGACACCTTCGGGCGATGTTGCAGATCTCCTCGGGCCAAGTATTCAGTGGCGATCAAGCAGTTTGATGCCGTGGACCGATGAGCCAGCACAGCGAATCGACCTGACAAATCCAGCCGCCGGGACATGGCGTGTGAAACTTGGCGGCATCGCTGCAGGACAGCAGGGCATGCTGTTCGTACGGGACAATGTGCCCGTTGAGTTGCGATCGACGCTGGGTTCCTATCAAGTGCTCGCAGGGGAACCCATCACATTGACCGCAGCCTTTGAGGCGACCGACGATGCCATGCGGCGCTTTGTGCCAGTGTCTGTGACAGGCGAATTGCTCGATGGCGGCGCCGATGTTGCCTTTGCGCCGACGGGAACACGCGGCGATTCGCAGTGCACGCTGACGCTACCCGCTGGGGATCATGTTGTGTGTATTGATGCGGAAGCGATTGATGTGTCGACTGGAACGCGCGTGCAGCGAAGCGTGCTGCATCACATTCGCGTCGAACGCGATGCGCCGGTGTTGGCCGGATCGGCCCAGATAGAACGACTGGACGAACATCGAATGGCCATTACTCTTGCCTGTTCACACATCGGGGCACGCGAGAAACTGCTTGCCGGCGCCGAAGTGTGGGCTCAGGGAATAGATGGATGGCAGCCAAGCGCGTGGATCGGCGGCATGGTGCCTGTCGATGCGGACGGCGTGCATTTGGTGTTTGATCGGCGCTGGCTTAGTGATGTCAGCGCCCCATCGTCGATGGCTTTGGAACTTCGGACCGTGCGACTTGCAGATGCTGACTCCGCAATCACACTTGCGGTGTTGGATCAAGCGGACCTAGGTGTGGTAGATGTTCCCTCAACCGTGCATGATGCTGCAGCGATGCAGTCCATGCGAATGGGTGTGGGTGATCGGGGCAGCGTTGCGATGTCAGGAGCGAACCGAGGCGAAGTCGGTGGGCACAGTTTGATCTTGTCGCATGGCTACTGTTCCGATGCCAATCCGTGGCCGACCTCACACTTCAGTGGCAATGTGTCGGTCTATCTCGATCCGGATCAAAACCTCAGTCACGACGCGTTTGCGTTGGACCTGGCCTCCTTTGGAAGCCAGTTCAAGAGCTTTGTAATTTTGGGGCACAGCCAAGGCGGCAATGCCGGTTTGCACTTGTACTCCTTCTACTGGAGCGGTCTGGACTGGGCGACCCCAACGCCTGCTCAGGGCGGACGATTGGTGCAAGCGTTGGGCGCTCCATTTGAGGGGACGCCACTGGCCGGAACTATCGCAGCGATTGGGGAAATCTTCGGCATTCAGTGTGGCGAGAACTACGACATGACCTACGACGGTGCGGCGCTGTCCTATGTCCCGGGATGGGCTCGCGGCGAGACCTTCAGTTGGACGACGACCTTTACCGACTACTGGTGGAGCTATGACTATTGCCACATTGCGGCGGACTTGCTGCTGAGCGACCCCGAGGATGGCGTGACGGAGTCCTTCTCGGGCGACTTGGCCGGGGCCAATTTCATGGGCTTGACGGAGGGATGGTGTCATGTGGATGACATGGTTGATCCGCCGCAGTGCACGGACTCGTCGCGGAACGCGACCTTGAATGCGGGAGCGGCTCGATGACACGCACACTCATGACGTTTGCGATGATGTTGTTGGCGGTATCAGCCCGCGGCGATACATGGTGCGGAACAGGCAGCGCATCCATTCCCGATGACGGCCAGTCCGTCTGTACGTGGACGATGGATGTTGAGGCCGCCGGTCAATTGGTTGTGTCGGCCAGATTGCTTGTCCAGGTGTCGCACCCGTGGGTCGGCGATTTACGTGTCACGCTGGCATCGCCTGGTGGCGCACTGGTGACGCTGCTGGATCGCCCGGGCATGCCCGATGATGGCGGCTGGATCGGACCGTGGGGCTGTGGCGGCGATGACTTGTCGGTGTTCTTTGACGATGGGGGCGCTATGGCTGCCGAGGACACGTGCAGTCAGTTCGATGCGCCGGTGATCTCGGGCAACAAGCGTCCATTGGAGCCGCTGTCGGGCCTGTACGGCGCGGCGGTTTCCGGCTTGTGGCGGGTGACGGTTTCGGACGTCTCCCCGATCGATGCGGGGACGGTCTCAAATATCTGCTTGACGCTGGTTACGAGTCCCGACTGCAACACCAACGGTGTGCCCGACATCGACGACATCGCCGGAGGCGACAGCCAGGATGACAACGGTGACGGTGTACCCGACGAGTGTGAGTGTACGGCCGACCTGAACGGTGACGGCCTGGTGGGCATTGACGATTTGCTCGATCTCATCGGGCAGTTTGGTGGCAGCGGAAGCGGTGATCTCGATGGCGATGGGGACATCGATGCCAACGACCTGTTGAACATGCTGTCGCAGTGGGGGGAGTGTTGACACGCATGGATGTCGATCAAGCGAGGGAACTCATGCACGAGTGGGTGGCGTCGGACTCACTTCGCTTTCACATGGAGAGTGTCGCCGCATGCATGGCGCACGGCGCCCGCAACGCAGCGCCCGATGACATTGATCGGTGGACCGTATGCGGCTTGCTGCACGACTTCGATTATGAGAAGCACCCCACGGCAGAGGAACACCCATTCGTAGGTGTGGCGCATCTGCGGGAGCGGGGCGACGTCGACGAAGAGATCATTGAAGCGATCCTTGGACACGCCACCTATAGCGGTGTGCCCAGAACCAGCGAGATGGCCAAGCATCTCTTTGCGATGGACGAGTTGGCAGGTTTTATCGTGGCGTGTTGCAAGGTACGACCCGGCGGGATCGAAGGGTTGACGCCCAAGTCGGTTCGCAAGAAGCTCAAGACTGCCAACTTCGCCGCCGCTGTCAACCGCGCCGACATCGCGCTTGGGGCAGAGGAACTGGGCTTCGAACCAGCCGACCACATCCAGATGTGCATCGATTCCTTGACGCCGTGGATGGCCCATCACTGACTGCAGGCCATGCCCGTGATCTACTTCCACGGTCCCAATAAGTGACTTGTGGGGCATGACCCACTTTCTCGGGGGAGTCCTGTTGTAGGCTGCCTGTTGGGGCGGGATGTTGGCGTCCCAGCGGGCAACTGGCCAAACCCAGTTTGAGAGGCAACCATGGAAGGCGATCAACAGGTTCGTATCACGCGTTTGCTTGATGCTGCTGGATCGGGCGATTCCGGGGCAGCTTCGGCCTTGTGGTCCGAGGTGAATCAGGAACTGCGGTCCATGGCCACTGGCTTGCTGGCAAGAGAGCGTCCTGGCGCGACCTTGCAGCCCACCATGGTGGTCAACGAGGTATTCCTGCGGATGTGGGCCGGGAAGAGCGAACCACCTCGCTTTAAAGATCGACGTCACTTTTTTGGCAGCGCCGCTCGGGTGATGGGACAGTTTCTGGTCGACCATGCCCGAAGCCGCGATCGACTGAAACGGGGCGGTGGCCGCCGGCCGGTTTCGCTTGCAATTTGTGATGGTGAACTTTCGACGCCCGATTCGGTCGATTCTGATGAGATTGCCTGCCTCCTTGGCGCCTTGACGGCGCTTGAACTGGAGGCCCCTCGCAAGGCCGAAGTGGCCTGGCTCCGCTCCGTTGCGGGGCTGAGCATTGAGCAGGTTGCCACGGTCGTGGAGGT
>CAZGFN010000065.1:0-11472 GCA_964524945.1 uncultured Isosphaeraceae bacterium | reverse complement strand
CAGACCAATCTTCCCCAGAGCAACAAGATGGGCTGGTCACACGAGCAGCAAGCGAAGGATCTGGCGCACTTTGAGGCGCTCACCATGGCAGGCTTGTCCGAGGCGGGCGATGTTGATTTGGTCGTATGGCCTGAAACGATGGTGCCCGGACTAGGATTCGATCCCGACACGATGGCCCTGCTAGACCAACTTGGCCCACGAGTCGAACCTTGGCGACGCGGCTCACTGCTGCTGCAGCAGGCTGCGGATCAAACAGGCGTGCCGTGGCTGGTTGGCTCGCCGACTTGGACGGGTGTGACCATCGTTGAGGATCGCCTTGAGCCAACGCATCGCTACAACAGCGCGGTACTCGTCGAACCCGATGGCAGTGTGGAGCGATACGACAAGATCTTTCTGACTCCATTTGGCGAGACCATGCCCTATGCCCGGAATTGGAAGTGGATTGAAGAGTCCGTGATGGACTTCGGTGCTGCGGGCATGCGATTCAACTTGGATGTCGGAGTAGGGCCACAACTGCTTGACGTGTCGAACGACACGGGCCAATGGTCGATTGCGGTACCGATTTGCTTTGAAGACGCGGTGCCCAGCGTGGTGCGTGAACTGGCCGTTGTTGACGGTGTGACCCAAGCCGATGTACTGATCAATATCAGCAATGACGGTTGGTTTGGGGGCAGTGATGCCGGGCGACAATCGCACGAACAGGCGGCGATTTGGCGAGCCTTGGAACTGGGTCGGCCCATGCTGCGGGTGGCCAATACGGGCATCACATCACTCTTGCTGCCAGATGGAAGTGTCGCGGGGGCGCTCGAACCGCGAACCGATGGCACGCTGGTGGTAGAGATTCCGCGATACGAGGGCACGACGCTCTACGCCCGATGGGGTAACTGGCTGCCCCGGCTGTGTCTACTCTTGCTGTTGGCTGGTTCGGTGGTTCGGTATGTGTTGGGCCCCGATGAGCCTCAATCCAAAACGGACCTATCATCCGCAGCATGACGATTCGACTCCTCATTCCGTGCCTGACCATCATGCTCGTGTCGTGCGCCATTCCAACACGCACCCCACCCTCACCCAACCCCAGTACTGTTGCGGGGTCTCCTCGCGTTTCGGCGCCACGCTCGTCTGGAGTGCGGTACTTACCTCGCATTGCGACACCTCAACAACAGTCTGCGGTCGCTGTGTTGTATGAAGCGGGTCGGTCGGATAACCCACTTGATCGGGCCAATGCCATCGAGATGCTTGAGGGCCAGGTCGAACCACTTCGTCAAGCGGTGAGCAAGGGTTTGGTTGATCCCAATGAGGGCGTTCGATTTGCTGCAGCCATGGCAGCGGCGCGTAGTGACTTATGTGGCATCGTTGACCAGATTCGACCGCTGACCACGGATCCTTCTCCTTCAGTTCGCGCAGCAGCCATCGCGGCGTTGGCGCGGTGCAAGACGGGCATCGATCAGACACCTCTTGCTGTCATGGTGCTGGGAGCCGATCGTCGCGTGCGGGCCAATGCTGCCATGTCGCTTGGCGAAATCGGCAACCCTTCGGCGGCCGCCATGCTGCGCACTGCGATGGAGCGTCCCATCACCAACGAAGATCCGATGATTGTGCGCATTTCGGAGTTGGAACTGGCCGAAGCCCTCGTTCGGCTGGGTGACCGCAAGCAGTTGGAGACCATCCGCGCGGCTTTCTTTGCCCCGGCGGATCAGGGAGAGTTGACCGCTCTGGCTGCCCAGATGGCCGGAAGACTAGACGACACGGTCCTCGCTCCGGCCATGCTCACGATGGCCACGGGTGAGGGGCCAAGAAAACCTGGCCCAGAATTACGACTGATTATTTCCGAGGCGCTGCTCAGAATGCGGCCGGAATTGGCACCGCAACTGGCTCCGCTGGCCATCGAGCAGTCATCCAACAGCATGCTAGAAGTGCGAATGCAGGCTGCAGCGGTGCTTGGTCGCGATCAGAGCCCTGTAGGCGAGGCAACTTTGGAGCGTCTGCTTCAAGACCCAGCCCCTCGGGTGCGGATCGCAGCGGCCGGGGCCATGCTCCAGCGAGCGGGTGCGCCAATCCCGATACGTTGACACAGAGGCCCTGAGGACGTAAAACACCCCCTTCCATTATGAACCGCCACATGCATTTTGCATGGGGTCTCACAGAGGTTTCACGTGCATATTCTCACCAAGATCTTCGTCGTACTGGTCGCCCTGCTGGCCATCCTCCTCGTCCCACTGGTGGTTGTGTCCACTCAGAACCAGGAACACTGGCGAGCCGACGCAATGTCGTTCAAGGCCGATGTTGCCCGTCTTCGAAGCGAGCAGGTCTCTGACCGACAACTGGCTCAGGCCAGTCAGGCCAACTTGCAATCGCAGTTGGCCGAGTACAGCGCTCGCGAGCAGGCTCTGAGGGCATCGCTTCAAGAGTCGCAGTCGGGCGCCTTAGATGTGCAGGCCCGCTTGGATACGGCCAACAACCAACTCGCGATGCATCAATCACAGCAGGCCGCAATGTCCCAGAGCATGAAGACCAGCACCACACTGAGCGAAAAGCTGGTGGCGGACTTGGAGTTTCTGCGGACGCGAGCCTTGACTGCTGAGCGTCAGCGGGCCGAACTGACCGAGCGTTTGGCCGAACTGGACAGCCAGATTCAGGTGGCGCAGTCCGTCCAACGAGCGCTCCGCGAGGAGAACGAAAGTCTCAAGCGTGAGCAAAAGAAAATGACTACTACGGTCAGCGAATATGTTGCGCAGTATGGGGAACTAGGCAGCAGCGTCATGTCGCTCGATGATGGCATTGCTCCAGATCGCAATCTTGAAGCCACTGTTGTCGAAGTTGCCCGCGGCGACTCACAGACGCTCGTGGAAATCGACGCCGGGTCCCGCGACGGTGTGCAAGAGGGTTGGCTTATGACCATCGGTGATGGCGGAACCTTCATTGGTCGCCTGCGGATCATTGAGGTCGACCTTAATCGATCGACCGGCTTGTTGACCCTTGAGAGCAACGATCGCGGCAAGGTCACCCCGGGGCACCGGGCCTACGCGCTGGCAGGGCAGCACTGATCATGAGTCGATTTGCAGCGCCATCTGTCAGGTCCGCACCGGACATCTTCACAGCCTTGTCAGGCATTGCCGCCTTGATCATGCTCCTAGGCTGTATCTGGCTCGTGTTCCACAACATGGAACAATCTGCCACCACCGATCGCAGCGACGATGGCGGCATCTTCAACATCCTGCAGTGACCCCCCTAGGCCGCATTTTGGAAATCTTGGGCTGCACCTGAGTTGCGAGTCAGAGTTCCAAGTTGCATCGCAGGCCCTGACTTGGGCGTGGGGGCTATCATGCCGACCATCTGTGGAGGATTGACCACCCGTGCTTGATCGATTGCTTAGTTGGTTCAGTGTCGACATGGGCATCGACCTTGGAACCTGCAACACCCTAGTCGCCGTTCGCGGCGAGGGCATTCTGCTCAATGAGCCATCAGTGGTGGCCGTGCGAACGGGCACCAATCGAGTACTCAACAACGGCAATGCCGTGGGTGTTCAGGCCAAGGAAATGCTTGGCAAGACACCTGGGTCAATCAGCGCAATCCGTCCGCTTAAGGATGGCGTGATCAGTGACTTTGAGATCACCGAGGCGATGCTGTCGTACTTCATCCGCAAGGCAACTGGTCGGGCGAGAATCATCAGCCCACGAGTGGTCATTGCGGTGCCAAGTGGTATCACGGCTGTTGAAAAACGTGCGGTGCTAGATTCGGCCGAACGCGCTGGCGCACGTCGCGTGTACCTCGTTGAAGAACCCATGGCCGCGGGAATTGGCGCCGGCCTTCCAATTGCCGAACCAACGGCTTCCATGGTGGTGGACATCGGCGGGGGAACGACCGAAGTCGCCATCATGTCGCTTGCTGATATAGCTACGTGCGAGTCGGTTCGTGTGGCAGGTGATGACTTCGACGAAGCAATCATTCATCACATGAAGAAGACGTACAACCTCACGATTGGTGAGCAGACGGCCGAACGCATCAAGATCGAGATCGGTTCTGCTGCGGAGATTGGCGAAGACACAACGATGGAAGTGCGTGGCCGTGACAATTTGACCGGCCTTCCTCGCAAGACGGAAATCACCAGCCAGGAAATCCGCGATGCGCTGCAGGAACCCATCCGCTCCATCATCGATGCGGTGAAGCGAACGTTGGAACGAGCAGAACCCGAGTTGGCCGCCGATCTGGTGGACAACGGCATTTGTCTGGTCGGTGGCGGCGCCTTGCTGCGAGGGCTCGATGTGGTCATTTCCCGGGAGACGGGACTAGACGTCTCGATCGCGGGTGATCCGCTGACATGCGTGGCCCGCGGGACGAGCATCTACCTCGAAAACCTCGAGGATTGGAAGGCGACGATGGAGTCCGACGTCGACGATCTGTGATTCCGCCTTTGCTAGGACAATCGACATGAGAACACGCACGGGCCCGGCTTTCTTGCTCGTGCTGTTGTTGACGGCGTCTGCAGCGTGCGCACCAGCGAATTGGCTGGGGTGGGTCGATGATCTGGCCGACGTCGTTCGGGCTCCAGTCATGCCATTGTCACGGGCGGGCACCTCACTTGCGTCTTGGCTTCGTCCCCCGCGCGATCCATCGGGTCGACCTGTCGCCGATGCTGAACTGGGACAGCTTCGTGATGATCGCGATCGATTTGAACAACTGTGGCAGCAGCAACGACTGCGAGCCGATGAGCTGGCTGGTCAACTTCGACAACTGCAGTTACTTCCAGATACTGCCTTGCTTGGTTCCAATCTGCCGTTGGTATTGGCAACGGAGGTGACCGGTCGCGACCCACGAGATGCAAGATCTCCCATCGAACTGCGTGTTCCACGCGAGGGAATCAACCGACTTGCGGTGGGAGACGTGGTGGTGTGGGACGGGCATGTCGTCGTGGGACGGCTTGCCGACGTGTCATCCGTTCGAGCGATTGTGCTTCCGGTTGCCAACGCCGAGACGCTGCCAATTGAAGTGGCCGTGGCTGCTGGCAACGTCCAGGGCGGAGATGTCATTCGTTTGTTGCTTCGGCAACAGGGTGATGGCACGCTGACGGCCGACGTCGATCGCCGCCGAGATGTGCACCCTGGACAACGGCTTGTATTGGCTGACTCACGCTGGCCATCGTGGGCCCATGGTTTGGACATCGCGGTAGTGCAAGGGCTTGAGGACATTGACGAGGCGCCGCTTCGACAGCGGGTAGTGGCACGTGCCGCGGCCGATGCGCCAGCGGTGTCGCGTGTGACGGTCTTGTCATCGGATCCCACGCTGTCAGATGGTAGCGCGCCATGAGATGGTTCATCTTTCTGGTTGCAGCGATCGTCGCCGTGGCAATGGACTCGGGCTTGGTTGGTGTCTTTACTTTGCGGGGACTGTCCTACGCGACACCGAGCGTTTCGGCCTGTTTGCTTGCCTTTGTGGCATTGCAATCGCGTCCTTCGACAGCTTTTTGGGCGGCGTGGATACTGGGCATGATGCTCGACCTATCACCGACTGCCGCAGGTGCCGTTGGCGGACTGCCCATCATCGGACCTCGCACACTTGGTTGCGTGGCGGCCGTGCAGGTGATCTTGCTCGCACGGCCGGTGCTCTTCCGTCGGCGTATTGTCACGATTGCTGCGATGAGCGGAGTCACGTGGATTACCATTGGGCTGGTCGCGGCGGCGATCGAAACACTGCGATGGTGGTTGCCTTGGACACATGCCATGGCGCCACCGCCAGCCTCACAACGAGTGGTGACGGTGCTCTCCAGTGGTCTATACACAGCTATGCTTGGGTTGCCACTGGGCGCGATCTTGGTGGGCACGTTTGGTTGGTGGCGGTTCGAGGCGCACTCGGCTCGCCTTGACTATGCTGGCCCTCGTCGCTGAATGGTTGATCGGCAGTGAAAGGACTCCATGGCTGAATTGGTGGTATTTGATGACAACGGTGGGGCCTTTGGTCCGCTGACGCAGATGCGGCCCGTGTTCTCGCTACGGACCGGCGGTATGACGACACTGGAACGCATCGAACGCACACTTGGTCGGTTCGCGGCGAGGTTTCTGGTGCCTAATCGTCTGCAGTCTTCTTGGGAAGCAAGGGTGTCCACGCCGGTCAACAGGCCGCCAAGTGAGTCAGCTTTGTGCGTCAATGGTCGCTGGACAGCGATGGGGGAGTTGCCTGAATTGGAGAATGGTCAGGCGGCCATGATCGGCGATGAGGTCTTGGCTGCACGAATGTGCCCGGATGATCTTTCTTCCTTCTTCCAAACGTGTCAGTTGCCTGATGGCATGGAAGTACACACGGTTGATGGTGAGTCGCTATACACGCGACCATGGGACATTCTCACGCTGCTTCCAGAAGTACTCCAGTCAGACTTGAGCAGCACCGCCATTCGCGAAGATCGCGTTGATCCAGCAGTACTCATTGGAGAACACCCGGTTCATGTAGATGAGTCTGCCACTGTGTTTCCGGGTGTTGTGTTTGACACGACTGCAGGCGCCATTGTCATTGAGGCTGATGCCGTGGTACGGCCACATACCGTGGTATGTGGTCCATGTTGGATCGGTCGCGGAAGTGTGATTGTTGCTGGCGCGGTGATTCGTGCCAATACCGTCATGGGGCCGGGTTGCAAAGTCGGCGGTGAAGTCGGCGCGAGCATTTTGCAGGGATGGACCAATAAGGCGCATGATGGGTATCTCGGCGACAGCATTCTGGGGTCCTGGGTCAATCTTGGGGCGGGCACGACGACATCGAATTTACTCAATACGTATGGGGAGATTTCCGTACGTCTGACCCCCGAGGCATCGCGAGAGCGAACCGGTCGCAACTTTGTCGGTTCCATCATTGGTGACCACGTCAAGACGGCTATCGGAACACGGCTCATGACCGGCACGTCAATTGGTACTGGGTCGATGATTGCCACATCGAGTTACGCACCATCAACGCTTGGTCCATTGCGGTGGGTGACCGACGCTGGTGAGAAGCCGTATCGCATCGATCGATTTCTGGATATGGCAAAAGCGATGATGTCGCGTCGCGATCGTGAACTCGATGTCGCCGACGAACAGTGCCTTCGCGAGTTGGCCGCATCGACATGAGCCGAACGCTGTGTGTTATCGATGGATACTCACAGTTTTTTCGCGCCTACTACGCGCGGCGTCCCTACCAGAGTTCATCGGTGACTCGAGAGCCGACCAAGTTGGTTGCGGGCTTTCTAGACATTCTCATTAATCTGCTCGAGAGTCGCACGCCTACGTACTTGGTTGTTGCGCTGGATGTATCGGGCGATAAAGGCACGTTTCGAAGCGAGATTGACCCTGAGTACAAAGCGAATCGCGAGGCTGCGCCCGACGACTTTCATCCACAGGTGGAGCGATGCCTTGAACTACTGGAAGCAATGGGCATACCGCTCTTGGGCGTCGAGGGCGCTGAGGCCGATGATGTCATCGCGACGCTGGCGACGAGATTTGAAGCGGAGGACCCAGACCTAGACGTGACGGTAATTTCTGCCGACAAGGATTTGGCGCAGATCATCAATCCCAGAACGGTGATTTACGATCCGCAGCGAGATGCGGTACGAACACCGGCGGACATTTTCAAGACGCCCGATGTTCAGGCCAAACACGTCGTTGACATCTTGTCACTAATGGGGGATACCGTAGACAACATTCCTGGTGTATCTGGAATTGGCCCCAAAACCGCGGCCAAACTCATTCTGCAATACGGCAGCATCGAGGGGCTGTACGAACATTTTGATGAGATCAAGGGCAAACGGCGGGAGAATCTGGAAGGGCAAGAGAAGCGTCTGCTCAAGAACCGATCGTTGGTCAAACTTCGCGATGACTTGGGTTTCGAGTTCGATTTGGACTCGGCTCGTATGGATCTGGCAGATCTTCCGGTTCAGGCAATGGCTCCACTGCTTCGCGAACTGGACTTTCGCCGGGCCCCATCGCGACTGAGCGAATTGGTTGCCTCGGCTCGCTCTGCCGCCGGTGATGAAGCTGGCGCTATGGCCGCCGATGCCGGCACGCTGTGGGCAGATCACGACGAGGATGGTCAACTGCGACCGGCTGATCTAGATGCCCAGTACACAGGCGTGTTTGATGTCGAATCGTTGCAGCATGTGATCGATGAGATTCGCCAAGCTGGCGTTGTGAGTGTCGATGTCGAGACCACCGGGCTGGATCCGATGCGATGCAAGTTGTGTGGCGTATCGCTGTGCGTCAGCTCTGGCAAGGCGTGGTATGTGCCGACACGATCGCCTGAACCCGAACGCCATATGGATGAGTCGACGGTTATTGAGACGCTTCGGGGAGTACTCGAAGACGGCGCCATCACGAAGATTGCGCACAATGCCAAGTTTGATCTCAATGTCTTGCGGTCTTCTGGTGTGCGCGTGGGCGGTCCTGTGCGCGACACGATGATCGCCTCATACGTCGCCGACGCTACACGTTCGAGTCATCGCATGGATGCATTGGCGTTGGGTGAACTAGGCTTGCAATGCATACCGATTACCAGCCTCATCGGAACGGGTAAGAACCAGCGATCGTTTGACACGGTGTCGTTAGATAAGGCGGTGCCATACGCGGCTGAGGATGCAGACATCACCCTTCGGTTGTGGGATGTCCTCGCTGCAGAGGTTGAGTCGAAAGGGCTCTCTTCGCTGCTCATGGATCTTGAGTTGCCTCTTGTTGGTGTGCTGGCCGACATGGAGTACACCGGCGTGGCCATTGACCCGGACGAACTCGATCGGCAGCGTGTGGGATTATCTCAGCGGCTTGATCAGTTGCGTGATCGCATTGCAGACGTTTCGCCGTGCCCAATGAACCCAGACTCCCCCAAACAGTTGGCTGGGGCACTCTTCAATGATCCCGGTGCCGATCCACCCGGTCTTGGGTTGAAACCCATCAAGCGTCGCAAGACTGGTCCGTCGACCGATATGGAAGTGTTGGAGAAACTCGAGGCCAATCCCGACGTGGAGACACCCTTGCCGGGGTTTATTCTCGAGTACCGGCAGCTGGCCAAACTCGTCAATACCTATTTGGTGTCGCTCAAGGAGTGCATCAATCCCGTTACCAAACGGGTGCATGCGTCATTCAACCAGACAGTGACGTCAACGGGCAGGCTCAGCAGTAGCAACCCCAACTTGCAGAACATTCCGATTCGAAGCGATGCTGGTCGCGAGATCCGTCGAGCATTTGTAGCCCCCCCTGGCAACGTTCTGATTACGGCCGACTACTCACAGGTGGAGTTGCGATTGCTTGCGCATCTCAGCGGTGACGAGGCCTTGCGTGAGGCCTTCCATGCTGGCGAGGACATCCACCGTGCTGTGGCGTCCGAAGTGTTTTCGATTCCTCTTGCGGAAGTCACGTCGGCGCAGCGGGGGGCTGCCAAGATGGTGAATTTTGGCATCGTCTACGGCATCACGCCCTACGGGCTTGCCCGGAGTCTCGGCGAAGACACTGATGTGGCCCGTGCAACGGCGATCATTCACGATTACAAGACACGATTCCGAGGCATCGAGACCTTTCTCGCCGACTGTGTCGAGCAGGCTCGCAAGGAAGGCTGGGTCGAAACCATTCAGGGTCGCCGCCGCGCGATTCCCGAGATCGACTCCAACGACCGACAGCGTCAGATGCTCGCCGAGCGTCTCGCGATCAACTCGGTCGTGCAGGGCAGCGCCGCTGATCTCATCAAGATCGCCATGGTCAATCTCCATGCCCGCTTGCCCGATGTCGATCCAGAGGCTCGCCTTGTGTTGCAGGTGCATGACGAGTTGGTCCTCGAGTGCCCCCAGGCCACCTCAACTCCAGTTCGCGACCTCCTAGTTACCAGCATGGAACACGCCATGACCCTCTCGGTGCCCCTCACCGTCGACGTGTCCACCGCCACCTCCTGGTATGACGCCAAGTAGTTTCATGGATCTCTGATCTCTCAATGAGCGAGCCGGGCGCATCAAAATGTCGGTGGGGGGTCGGTGGGGGGTCGGTGGGGGCAAAACACATGACGCCCGCCACGGGCGTGAGCCGGTGACGAGCGTCTGAGTCCTTCTCCCCTCCGCAGGAGCCTATTGGTGACGCTCTCTCCTTCGTCACCGGTTGGGCGTTGCTTCCCTCTCTTCTCTTCCAGACGGGGGTGGTTTCGCTTTTGCAAGCGGGTGTTTCGCAAGCCACTCACACAATGACGCCAAACGGTTTCAATGCAAGAGGCAAAAGAACGATTTTTCGTGCCGAATCCTCTGCTGGGTGGAATAGGTCGACCTCCGCTAGGCTGGCGACCTCATGACACACCTGCTTGTTGCTGCTGGAACCCGCTGCTCGGCTCAGGCTGGAGCCGATGTTGCTGCCATGGGCGGCAATGCCATCGACGCCGCCGTCGCTGCAGCCGTGGCCTCCTGGGTGTGTGAACCGGGTATGACGGCCATCGGTAGTGCCCTGATTGCCATGGTTCGCCCTGCTGGCGGCACGTCCTCCCTGATCGATGGGCTCACGGCCATGCCGGGCCTGGATGGACATCAGGGAACGCCTCCGGGCGGTATGCGGATCACCATGCCCTACGGCCCAGGTGTTCTCACCGGCGTTGGGCCAGCCTCGGTGGCGGTTCCAGGTGGGCCTGCAGGGGCCGAGCGAATTCAAAAGGAATGGGGCTGCCTGAAATGGCCCGACGTACTGGCGCCAGCCATTGCTCTGGCCCGCGACGGCTTCCCGTTCCCATCGGTGTCGGCGGCGTACATGCCCTTGTCCGGAGTTCCCATCTACGACCACACGCCAGGTAGCCAGGCGATCTGGCGGGACGCCAAGGGCGCCCCACGTACAACTGGCTCGCTGACGCAACTGCCTGATTTGGCCAATGATCTCCAACGCATTGCCGACCACGGGGCCGCGGACTTCTACACGGGCGAACTGGGCGAGCGGATCGGTACGTGGGTCGTCGAACACGGTGGGGCCATGAGCCCCCACGATTTAGCGACGTATGAAGTAGATATCCGCGAGCCGCTGACTTGCAACGATCACGGTTGGCTTGTGTCAGTTTGTGACACCATCGGTGGCCAAGCACTGGCTGCGCTTGTGTCTGGGTTTGCGAAGATTTCCCCGGGCGACTGCGAAGAAGCGCCCCGCCTTGTAGCGTGCCTTGCCGATGTCCTGAGCCGGCGTGACGCGGTGCTGCAGAAGGCCTCCGCCTCGACAACGCAGGTGTGCGCGGTTGATCAAGACGGCAACGCATGCAGCATTACAACATCTACTGGATACGGTTCCGGCGTTGTCGTGCCGGGAACCGGAAGCATGCTCAACAACATGCTTGGCGAATTGGAACTGCTTCCCAACGGCCCAACCGTACTTCGACCTGGGCAGCGACTGCCAAGCAATATGACGCCGCTCATCGCGGCGAAAGACAACGACGTCGTTGCGCTGGGTGCCGCGGGGGCCGAACGCATTTGTTCGGCCATTGCCCAGACGTGGCGTGGCATTGTCGCACGGG
>CAZGFN010000064.1:0-11734 GCA_964524945.1 uncultured Isosphaeraceae bacterium | reverse complement strand
ACGCTTTAAGCCCAGTGATTCCGAATAACGCTCGGGCCCTTCGTATTACCGCGGCTGCTGGCACGAAGTTAGCCGGCCCTTCCTTTGAGTCTGGTCATTGAGTTCCTAAACTCTGACAGTGGTTTACACTCCGAAGAGCTTCATCCCACACGCGGCATTGCTCCGTCACGCTTTCGCGCATTGCGGAATATTCGTTACTGCAGCCTCCCGTAGGAGTCCGGGCAGTGTCTCAGTCCCGATGCGGCGGGTCATGCTCTCACACCCGCTACCCGTCTTTGGCTTGGTGAGCCGTTACCTCACCAACAACCTGATAGGGCGTTCCCCGCTCCCAAGGTGGCCGAAGCCTTTGATCCGGAGATATCATCAGGTATTACTCCCAGTTTCCCGGGGCTATCCCTGACCTTGGGGTACGTAGGAACGTATTCCTCGCCCTTTCGCCACTTCATGCACACCCGAAGGTGCTTTCATCGTTCGACTTGCATGTTTTAGCCATGCCGCCAGCGTTCAATCTGAGCCAGGATCAAACTCTTCAATTGAATGATATCGCCACGCCCGAGAGCGTGACGCTTCTTCGTAAGAAGAAAATGAAGCCTGGACGGTCCGACACCCACGCAAGGTGAATGTCGGCGGTCTTGCCGGGTTCCAGAGAACCCGACCCGATGTCTGGCTGTTACACCGGTTGTTTTATGAATCATCACTACCTGTCGAACCCACCGAAGTGAATTCGACGTTAGATCGTGTATCTGGAATGACTCGATCTGGCATCACAAGAATGTCCATTGGACGACGGGCTGTGAACTCGTCGCCCTGGTTCCACCTTCCCGACAGACCGTGTGAAAGGCCTGCCGTTCCGGTGACATCCTCGCGGCGTCATCGACTGTCCACTTGTCAAGGAACATTGCCGCCCGAAATAGGCGGCAAGCGACCCATCATACCACCACCCCCACAGGTGTCAAGCCGCTGAGCTGGGTAAATACGCCGTTTTGAGGGCCTCTGTTCGGTGAATTCACCGAGATTCTTGGCGGTCGCGATCAGGGTCTGCCACTGCGATCACAGCAACTGTGACGCGACGTGCTCCGAGGCCTATAAGAAAACGGCTTGCCAATTCTAGGGTGCGTCCAGTGGTAAATACATCATCCACGATGATGACATGCGCCCCAGCAACTCGAGCCTCTGCCCCACGATAGACCGACCACCCCTTGGCCGACGCAGCCAGGCGACCGGTTCTCGCCCTGCTCGCTTGAGTAGGCCCCCACCATCGCTTGAGGACCGGCACCAGCCGGTTGCCAGCGGCGGCGGCGGCGGCTCGCCCAAGAAGATCCGCATGGTCCAATCCCCGCTGCCATCTTCTCAGTGGCGGCATGGGAATGGCGGTCATGACTGCATCCCGCGCTAGGGAACCACCAAGTTCAGCTCGAAGTAGGTTGCCCAACCGATAGCCCAGAGGCTGGGCCAGTTCCCACCACCGGCGGTACTTCAAATCGCAGACCAGGCCTGCCACTGCAGGGCAATAGGGCTTCAGCCTGATGATCTCATCCCAGGGCTTGGGGGCGTCTGGACATGCCCAGCATGCTTCTCCATCCGCCATGGTCGCCTCCACCTGAAGGCCGCATCGACGGCACCATTCCCCCCGGGGGCCAATCAATTGGGATCGAACCCACGGTTCCGCTGGTGGAAGTGAACGTCCAACCCACAGCGATGCAGCGCGTCGACAGCGGCGGGACCACGTCCGTTTGGTGCGATATCGCATGGATTTGATCATCGCCCCCAGCGTCCCCCACCCTCAGATTCAGGCGTTTATTCTCCACAATCGCCCACAGCACATCTTTCAGAACACTCAGGCCGAGGCCTTGGTTGGACAAAGCATTCCACCAAGCACCTCATCTGCCGCTGCCTGTGATTGGACCAGCGCCAGGGGCAAAAGGCCCGAAATTTCAGTGGTGTCCAGTTGCTGGGCGCTGGCGTAGAGCCCCAGCATGGTCGATGCGGGGGCCGCTGGCCGTGTGATCAGCAGCACCGCAAGGCGGCGTTTGGCCGCTGAATCCATAGAACAGACCCAATTTAGTATGACATTCTCGGACATAGAGATCCTCCGCCTGAGTTCATGCCAGGCATCACGACAATGCCGCTGAGGATGGTCTTCTTTCGGCCTTTAAGAGCCTCGCAGGGGCAATAGAAGTTTTTTTGTGCGGACCTGAAAGAAGTCGTCACACAGTGGATCATCCTCCCAGTGCATCAAGCGGTTAGACCGCTGAAGACCTGTACGAGGAGACATGGCCCAATGACTAGGCCCGAAACAGCAGAACGCATCATGCAGATATTTGAAGACCGCTTTGAATCGCTTTATGCGACCCTTCGCCCGGCCATGTCGGCCAGCGACACCCACCGGGTCCTCAACTCAGCCCTTGGGCATGTTGCGACCAATCAACTGACACGGCAAGACAACACAGGACTGGTCGAAGATCATTTGATCCGTACAATCCAGGCCCTGATTGCCGTCCGTATCCGTCGCCTGCAAATCGCAGCCTCAGACCTCAATAACCAAGACTCGACCCCGATGAATCCGGGCTGCTCGGGCGATCGTACCTGAAGGACACACGTTTCATGACCAACAGCAACAAAAACAACAAGCCATCCAAGATCGACCTGCGGGATGAGGCTCGGCTGAGCAAGGACCGCGTTCGAACGCGACTCCAAGCCATTATCGATGAGCATCTGGTCATCGACCCGGCCATGACCGACGAGGCGTTGCAGTCTTCGCTCTTTGAAGAACTGCCTTGGAAAGACTGCTCCCCCTCAGGTGAGTTTGAAGCCATCACCTCCTAATAACACAACCACATCCCTCCTCTCTCACGACCGCAGACTCTTTCAGGTTGTGAGCACAAAAGCACGCCCCGACCGCCGAGGCGTGCTATTGCGTTTGATCTACATTGGACCGTTGGTCAGCTGGCTGCCATTCGTCGCAGTACTGTGTGCAGGATGCCACCATTGCGAATGTAGTCGACCTCCACTGGAGTATCGACTCGCAGTCTCGTCATAAACTCGGTCACCGTGCCATCGGTCGAAGTTGCCTTAACCGCAACTGTCTGCCTCGCCGTGAAGTCCACGCCCCAGTCAATGTCAAAAGACTCTTCGCCAGTGAAACCCAGCGAATCCGCAGTCTGGCCATCGATATATTCCAAGGGCACAACGCCCATCCCGACAAGATTGGAACGGTGAATGCGTTCGTACGACTCTGCAATCACCGCTCGAACACCAAGTAGAAACGTCCCCTTGGCCGCCCAGTCCCGCGACGAACCCATGCCATAGTCCTTGCCTGCCAGCACAATCAGCGTCGTTCCGGCCTGTCCATAGTGTTCAGCAGCATCAAAGATAGTCGTGACCTCGCCGGTGGTGAAGTCTGTCGTCCAGCCACCTTCAGTTCCAGGTGCCAACTGGTTCTGCACACGAATATTGGCAAACGTCCCGCGGGTCATTACTAGATCATTCCCACGTCGCGACCCATACGAGTTGAACATCGATCGCTCAACGTTGTGATTCGTCAGCCACTGTCCGGCCGGTGACTCCGCCGCAATCGAACCAGCCGGCGAAATGTGGTCGGTCGTAACTGAGTCTCCCAACTTGCACAGGACACGGGCCTTGGATACCTCAGGGATACCAGGAAGATCCGCTGTCATACCGACAAAGAATGGAGGCAAGTGAATGTACGTGCTCTCGGGCCATCCGTAAATCGCACCTTCGCCGACAGAGACATCCTTCCACTGCTGACTGCCCCCAAAGGCATCGCCATACTCACGCTCGAATTGCTCCGGGTCGATACTCGCAGACACCACTTCGTCGATCTCACACTGCGATGGCCACAGGTCAGCAAGGCGAACATCGTGTCCATCGGCGTCCTGGCCAAGTACGGCGGTGTCCATTTGAAAGTCCACAGTTCCCACTAGGGCGTACGCCACCACCAGAGGTGGTGATGCCAGATAATTGGCCCGCACGTCGGGAGAAATACGACCTTCAAAGTTCCGATTGCCACTGAGCACCGATGTCGCGACAATGTCGTGGGCTTCAATGGCGTCATGAATTGGGTCAGGCAGTGGCCCCGAGTTACCAATGCAGGTTGTGCAGCCATAGCCGACGATGTCAAAGCCGATGGCGGCAAGATCTTCCAGCAGGCCAGCCCGTTCGAGATAGTCGCGAACCACCTTTGATCCTGGTGCCAAGGACGTCTTAACCCACGGCTTTCGGGTCAGGCCTCGTGCGCGGGCATTTCTTGCCACGAGTCCCGCCGCCACCATGACGTCCGGGTTGCTTGTATTGGTACACGATGTAATCGCGGCAATCACCACGGCGCCATCTTCAATCGTACACGTCTGCCCATCTATCACCACTTCTGCTGGCGCTGTGGCGACAGCGGCCCCGCCATCATCGCTGCGGGCCAGCGTCGACGTTAGATCCTTGTGCCAAGTCGACTGCATGTCGCTGAGCGTAATGCGATCCTGCGGTCGCTTCGGGCCAGCCATCGACGGCTCGACCGTCGACATGTCCAGTTCCATGGTCGATGTATAGACCACCTCATCCGACGCATCATGCCACAGCCCTTGTGCTTGGCAGTACTGCTTGACGGTCTCAATGTGCGCGTCGCAGCGCCCTGTCAGTTTCATGTACTTGAGCGTTTGCTCGTCAACCGGAAAGAAGCCCATCGTCGCGCCGTACTCGGGCGCCATATTGGCCAACGTAGCTCGATTGGCCACCGGCATGGTCGCTAGGCCTGGCCCGTAGAACTCAACAAATTTTCCCACGACACCGTGCGATCGCAGCATCTCGGTTACCCGAAGTACCAAATCTGTCGCAGTACATCCTTCCGGCAGTGATCCGATGATCTTGAAACCCACGACTTCTGGAATCAACATGGAGATGGGCTGACCCAACATGCACGCCTCAGCCTCGATGCCGCCCACACCCCAGCCCACAACCCCCAGACCATTGATCATCGTGGTGTGGGAATCAGTCCCAACCAAGGAATCCGGATAGAGCCACTGGCCATCATCCCACACGACCTTACCGAGGTACTCAAGGTTGACCTGATGCACAATACCAGTCGCCGGTGGTACAACCCGAAAGTTATCGAACGCCTGCTGCCCCCACTTCAGGAACGTGTACCGTTCGCCATTGCGAGCGAACTCCAGTTCCGAGTTGATCGTCAGCGCCTGCGCAGATCCGTAGGCATCAACCTGCACCGAATGATCGATCACCAGATCACATGGCACCAGTGGATTGACCTTCGCAGCCGATGCGGCGTCGCCAGTCATCTCGACGATTGCCGTTCGCATCGCAGCCAAATCCACCATCGCCGGAACGCCCGTAAAATCCTGCAATACAACGCGACCTGGCTTGTGGGGAATCTCCCTAGGGCTGACTGCCGTGGCGTCGTAGTTGGCCAGTGCCTTGACATCATCCTGTGTGATGGTGTGGCCGTCGCAGTGTCGCAAGCAAGCTTCCAAAAGCACGCGAATTCCAAATGGAACTGATTCCAACTGAACGCCAAGCGAGTCTGCCAAGGCCGGCAGCGAGGCAATATGTCTGCTGCCAAGAGGCGTTTCGATGACTTGGACGACACCGAATGGATCATTGAGTACGGGCACGGGAGTTCTCCTGTCTTCAGATTGCACAGGATATCGATGTGCGGCTGATCAAGACAAATCGGGGCGATCAGGATTGGCAATCAATCGAATATCTGGCCGCGGGCCACAGACGATGTGCCCGTCAGGCACGCTCTTGGACAAGAACACGCCACCAGCCACAACACAGTGATTGCCGATGCGAGTGTCACCACCCAAAATAGTCGCGGCTGCGTACACGGTCACATGATTCCCAAGCGTTGGATGACGCTTGGTGCCACGCTTGATGGCGCCCTGCTCGTCCTTTTCAAAGGACCGAGCGCCCAATGTGACACCTTGATACACCTTGCAGTAGTTGCCGATGATCGCAGTCTCGCCAATCACGACGCCCGTGCCATGGTCGATAAAGAAGGACTCACCGATCGCCGCGGCAGGGTGAATGTCGATCCCCGTGTCGCTGTGAGTATGCTCCTGCATGATGCGGGGAAGCAGTGGCACGCCGACCTGAACCATGGCATGGGCAAATCGGTGCGTGGTAAGTGCCCGAATGCATGGATAGCACAGCATCACCTCGTCGATGTGTTTCGCGGCTGGGTCGCCATCATGGGCAGCCTGCACATCCAAACTCAGTAGGTCACGAATGGCTGGAAGTGCTTCAAGCACCTCGGCGGTCGCTTCCTCCGCGCGTAGTTTGGCGTTCCCCTCGCCCCAATGAATAAAGGCACCTTCGATTTGGTGCAGGAGATCTTGATGAAAGTCTTTAAGTTCCTGCTCGAGCCGGGGCGACAGCGTGCACGCGTCAAAGTCGCGGTGTCCATGCAAACCGGGGAATAGAATGCCCCGGAGCCGCTCAATCAGATGCCGAGCCGTGTGGGGGTCGGGGAGATGATCGGCAAAGGCTCGCGCCATGCGTGCATCGCCCGCCGTCGCCGCCGCCATCTGTTCCGCCAACCGCACAATATCCACTGTCCCGTCTACTTTCTGCTGTGTACACGCTTGCGCTGTGATTCGC
This sequence comes from uncultured Isosphaeraceae bacterium, assembly GCA_964524945.1. GTDB lineage: Bacteria > Planctomycetota > Phycisphaerae > Phycisphaerales > SM1A02 > UBA12567. Next base: position 5,107 of record CAZGFN010000064.1, on the reverse strand, counting down.
CAGAGCCGACAACGGACAGGGTGGGATTCGAACCCACGATAGCCCGAAGGCTATACCGGTTTTCGAGACCGGCGCGTTCAACCGCTCCGCCACCTGTCCTGAGGCTTAGTGGGGCATTGTAGCGGCAGATACTTCACGGTCCTGCCACGACCGGGTTCGCCACCGAACCGACACCCTCGATCTCAATCTCGATGACATCACCTCCTCGCAGATACCGCTGCGGTGATTGTTGCATGCCAATGCCCGCTGGGGTACCGGTAAGTAGCATCGAACCTTTCAGCAGTGACGTCCCGCGTGACAACTCAACGAGTAACTCGACCACACTCATGAACATCTCGGTGATGCACACCTCTTGCATCACGTCTCCGTTGAGACGACTGATCAGTCGGCGTGGCGCCTCCAGATCAAAGTCGCAAGTTGACACGCCCTGCCCAACCGGGCAGAAGGTGTCAAATGACTTGCCTCGTGCCAGTTGTCCCTCACTTCCATGCTGCTCCCACCAACGACATGTCACGTCGTTGGCTGGCATGCAACGAGCAATCGCCCCACGCGCAGCCTTGGCATCGGCGTCCTTGATGGTGTCGCCCAACTCGATGGCCAGTTCTGCTTCAAAGTCAACCATGTCATGTGAACGACAGGCTTTGGGAATGATGATCGGCTCATCGGTACCAATGAGTGAGGCTGGATTCTTCAGAAAGAACACCACATGATCTGGTGGTGGCGGACCACCAGGATGCTGGTAGTTTCGTCCAACAGCTAAAATGGCAGGCGGGTAATTCATGAAGCACGACCTGCAGAGCGAATCAACGGCCACAAGAGAATGGCCTCGATAATCATCCAACACTCAAGCAGCAGCATCACGCCTCCAATAAGGACAAGTAACCACTCTTCGCGATCCACCCAAGCCAGTTCTGCGCCGGTTCCGGTGAAGATCTGCGCGCCCATCGCCCATGCCGGTATCGCCAGCATGAACACCATGGGCATGATAAGAAACCAAGTCGGGCGGCCGCCGCGAGCGAGAAAGAAGGCGATCACGAGAAAGGCCAAGCCTGCGAGCAGTTGATTCATGCCTCCAAAGAGTGGCCACAGCAGGAGTCCGCCGGTGCCAGTCGATGCCCACGTCCACTCGCCCCCCGCAGCGGGAATGGCTGCGAGCACTGCGGCCAGACCCACGGCTACCGCTGTTGCCATGAACCGACCGGGAAGCGACCATGCTGCAGTTCGTACCCGGCCGTCCCCGCGATCAAGTGTTGAGACGAGTTCCTGCACGACGTAGCGTTGCAGTCGGCACGCGGTGTCCAGCGTGGTACCGGCGAAGGAGGCGACCAGCACACCCATGATCGCTGTAGCGATCACGGATGGAATGGACATGGCCCGAAGAAAGTTTCCCGCCCCATCGACAAATGCAGCCACTTTGGCCCCGAGTCCCCCTGCGGTACCCCAGTCCGCGTAGCGTTCGCCCCAAGCGGCAGCCCCAAGCAACTCCCCACCATCTCCGCCAGAAGTGCCAAGCCCAAGGCCCGCGGCGCAGGCGAGAATGACAATGATGGCCAAGAAACCTTCGAGCAGCATGGATCCATAGCCCACCGACAGCGCATCGGTTTCGCATTTCAGTTGCTTGCTCGTCGTGCCACTGGCCACCAGACAGTGAAAGCCACTGATGGCCCCACACGCAATGGTGATAAAGAGAAATGGCAGCATATGTGGTGCGCCGGGCGGATCAAGATCCACGACTGGCGCCACCAGTTCCAGTGGGGGTCGCGTACCAGCCACGGCTGCGCCGCCAATAATGGCGGCAACCGCAATACCCACAAACACTAAACCAATCGACGTGATTAGTTGCAAGCTGTTGATGTAGTCACGTGGCTGAAGCAATACGCCAACTGGAAGAATCGACGCCACAAAGCAGTAGGCCAGAAGCAGCAGCACCCAAACCATGGTGGGAAGCGATGCCAGCGCGGTGTTGAACTCGCCCAACACGCCGACATTGCCAAACACAACACTGAGATACATGGCCGCCAACGCAATGGCTGAGGGCACCAAGAGCCCGACGTTGTTCCTTCGGAGGACCATACCGATGACGACCGCCAATGGAATCTGCACCACGCATGGAAAGATCGCCACGGGAAAGAGGCGAAACACCGCAGCGATGACCAAGCCAAAGATCGCCAACACGATGGTCAAACCGATACACAAAATGGCCAGAAAGAGCAGCCGAACTCGTCGATTGATCATGCGGCCAGCAACATCGCCGATGGTTTGGCCTTCGCTGCGAAGGCTCACTACCAAACTCCCAAGATCATGCACAGCACCAATGAAGATCGACCCCAAAACGACCCATAACACCGCTGGTAGCCAACCCCATATGACCGCGATGGCTGGCCCGACGATAGGGCCGGTTCCGGCGATGGATGTGAAGTGATGACCAAAGACGACGCTTCGGGGGGTTGGCACGAAGTCCACCCCATCTTCCAGCGTGGATGATGGCACTGGAACGTCGCAACATAGACCAAAGACTCGGGCGCCAAGCCATCGTCCGTAGAGGCGGTAGGCCACCATGAAACCAATCGCGGCCAAAATGGCAATGAGCAGGGTCGTCACACAGCCATCCTCCGCAACATCATGTCATCGAGTCTACACTCGCGGCTCGGTAGACTGCCCAGCCAGACTCGTCACCAAACCCGTCAGGAGATTCAGATTCCGATGCTGACCATTGAGATCGTTGCCGTCATGCTTGTCGTCATGGGCTTATCGCATGTGATGTGGTCGGGGACTTGGGGAGACTTGAGCATGAACATGCTCAGCGGTCGCACTCCTGCGGCCATGGGTCTGATTGGCGGTGGGATCGCGCTACTGCTTGGGCTGCTGATCGTGTTGTCCGAACCGCCGACCGACGGGGCATTGGTGATCGCCACGGCGGTTGGGTGGCTGCTCATTGCCAAGGGAGGCTTGTGGCTGCTGCTTCCACCCCTGCTGCTGCATCTGCTGCCTCGACGCGCCTCCACCTTCGCGACGCTCAATGTGGTCTGGGGATTGATCGCGGTGATTGCCGGGGGCGTATTGATCTGGGCGATCTATCAGGCACGTCTGGCCGACGCTCCGATGTACATCCCACCACCGTGATACGCGTCGCGGTGCCGGACGTGCATCATCTATCACTCAACGACGGCGAAGCATTTCCTTGAGCTGCAACTCCGCGATTTCGATCATCTGTTCGAGTTGAGCACGAGGCTCGACATTTCCGCGACACGCATTGGCCGCACGATCCCACCAACGCAGCCACTTCTTGTAGATCTGGATGCGTTTGCGAATCCCCTGCACGTTGTCTCCCAGTTGAGACAACTCAACGCGAGACTTCTGAAGATAGTCCCTGCATGCATCAAACGTTGCATGCCAGTCATCGTGAAGGCGCTGGCCTGTACCAATTTCTCTCCAGCCCCCTTGGTGCAGTAACTCCCCAAGTTCATCCTTCGAGTTCGCCAAGCCGATGGCCAGTTTGCACTCCACCGCTTCTTGTGAGTTGAGCGTCAGCACCTCGCCGTATTCATTGAGGATGTTGTCGCCCTCAAGACTATTGAAGAACTCAACGTCTCCAGTATCTGGATCCACGGAGTAGGACAACAATGATCGAGGGTGCTGACCACACTTGAAGGGAACCGCCATGAGCGGGCTGCGTCCAGACTTAACAAGCACCGGTTTTAAGTCGTTGTCCGCACCCTGAATCTGGGCTTCCACGGGTTGTGCCTTGCCATCTCCACCCAACGTCGTAATCGAACCAAGGTGGCCTTGGGACTCGAAGACAATGACATCACAGGCAAGCGATGTTGATGCAGCCGCCGATGTTGCATCCCGAACCCACGCCACGACACGGTGTCGCTTTTGGGCTTCGTAGATCGCATCTCGAATCATCCACCACTCAGCGACATACCCGCCACCCGAGGTGATGTGCAGCACAATGGTTTGGCCAGGGCCCAGTTCGTCAGCCTCCGCTGCGATGGCATCGATTTCTTCGGAACGGAACTTCTCGCCGACCATGCCGGACATGGGCAGGTAGAAGGTCCCGCGGATCGCAGAATCTGATTCGCTCTCCGCTGAGTCACTTGTGTCACTCGGCGCCGGCTCAGGCTTTTGTTCCGCTGGCTTGGGTGCTGGCGCACCGTCTGGGCCGCTCCCAATGACTTCTCGTATATCGCTGACAAAGATCGGCGTCCGCGGCGCGCTTGGTCCAGAAAGGTACAGCCATCCTCCAGCGAGTTTGGTGATGGTGCCGCTGGTGATTTGGCGAAGCCTCCGCTCCATGTAGACAATCTTGACCCGGTCGCCGATATGACCACGCCAAGTGCGACCTTCTGGAAGCAGAATGCGAATGTCCTCGCCCGCGGGCGAATCTTGAGCCACCGCCGGAACGGACAGGCAAATACCCAGCAGCAGGCAACAAAGCAAAGCAGTGGAACGAAGCATGTCTACACCCTCCTAGAGGCAGGTCTTCAGTGTGGCGTTCGATTCTACCGGCTCGTGTCCCTCGAGGCCATTATGTGCCGTCAGTAGGTGTAAGTCAGTAGGTGTATTTGTCCGGTGAGCGACCTTGTCGGCGTTCGATTCTGTACCAGCGACGAGGTCTTCGCAAAAAGACAGCCCCGCAACCTTTCGGTTGCGGGGCTGAAAGAGCCGGCAATGACCTACTTTCCCGCTGAGCAGTATCATCGGCGGCCCGGGCTTCACTTCTGAGTTCGGGATGGGATCAGGTGTTTCCCCGGACCTCTAGTCACCGGCAATCCCGGTCGCAGCCTTTCGGCTGCGACCGAGGTATGTCAAGTGGATCTGATTGATTTATATCTGCATGCTCTAGGCATGCCTATCGAGTCGAGTATTGAACACTCCGTTCTTGGGAAAGAACCCAAGGGGAGTGCCGCCATCGGTTACACCGACGGCGAGGCCCGGATGGCACGAGAAAGCCATCGACCATTCGTACCGCTTCGCTGAAGGTATCTCTACCCTTACACGTGCGGCCGATCAACCTGGTGGTCTTCCAGGGGTCTCTCATTCAAATGAACGTGCAATACTCATCTTCCGGGGGGCTTCCCGCTTAGATGCTTTCAGCGGTTAT
>CAZGFN010000063.1:0-12691 GCA_964524945.1 uncultured Isosphaeraceae bacterium | reverse complement strand
GACCAACGGCACGATCAACGTGACTGGCACAGTCGATGGCACGACCAGCGTGTCGCTTCAAACGACTGATGGCGACATTGTGATGGATGGAAGCATCGACTCAACAGGCGATGTGACCGTGAAGGCAGACAATGATTCGATCGACAGTTCTGGCTCCATCACCGGTGGCACGATCAAAATGACCGCCGGCGGTGATCTGGCCGCAAGTGGTCCATTGACGGCCGCTACATCCGCATCCATGACGGGCGAGAATGTCTCACTCGGAGTAGTCACTGTCGATGGGGCCCCCCAACAGACCACAGGCATCTCGGTGACGGCAAACGGCGGCGATATCAACGCTGAGGGGAATCTGACCACGACTGGAGTTGTTGAATTCACGGCCATGGATGGTTCGGTCTTGGTCGGTGGTACTGCTAACGCCCATGGTCTTGTCGCATCGGGTCGCACGATCACCAATACTGGCGAGGTGCATACCGGCATCGGAGGCACCGCTATGGTTGGCTCCGAGCGGATTAATATTCAGAACACGCTTCAGTCTGCTGGAACGATCAGCCTGGAGCAATCGCAGGGCTCAATCGAGTCCATGGTGATCGCTGCAGATATCACTGGTGGGGCCATTGGACTGGTCAGCGGCGACCTGTTGTTGGAGGCCGCCACAGTGAAGAGTACGTCTGGTGACATTGGCGTCAATGCCTCGATGATCACGCTGGACACACAAGCCTCCATCGATTCTGCGGGCGACCTGCGGATCGGGCGTGGCAATCAGGGGCAGACCGAGGGCTTCCTTCAGGAGTCTGACATCCAACTGGCGGGCAATAATCTGGATCTGAGTGCCGGTGGAGACATAAATCTGCTGTCCCGCGTGAATGCAACTAATGGAGTTCTGACCGCCTCGGCGGACGGACGATTGTTCGTCGGCGGGAATCTAGGCAGCGATGATGCCTTGGCGTCGATTTCGCTTACGGCAAGCGAAGTCGTGCTTGGTGGCGAACTCAACGGCCGAAGTTGGATCGTTGATCAGATTCGCGCCGATGGCGACATCAGTCTCAATGGCGATGACCTGAGCACACTGTCCAGCCTGCCCACCGTCTATGGCTTCGGCGATACGCTGACCATCGCATCCAATGGCGGCGATATTACAGTTGGCAATCATCAAGGCTTTGCCTATCTGGGTGACCTCACGCTCGATGCGGGGCGTGAACTGACCGTTGGGGATATGACGACCTTGGGTGATCTGACACTTCGCGGGGCGACGATCTTGGTTCATCGTCGGGCCCCGGGTTCACTGACCGATCACACCGGCGGTTCGGTCTGGTCGGAGCAAACGAGCATTGTCTCGGACGGGGATCTTCTCGTCAGCGGTCAACTGCAATACGGTGGCGAGGGTCTCGACCCACGCTTCGCGGGCGTTCAAGGCATCCAAGGGGTGCCGAATCGTGATCGTGCAACAACCAATGTGTTCCAGGCAGTTGACATGGAGATCACGACTGGAGGCCGCCGCCGTCTGACGTTGCGTTCGCTGGAGGCATTTTCGCCGATCATTCCTGGCGTAAGCGAACTTCTTGCCGCCGAGTCCCATCCGGGCGAAGAGACCGTCCGACTCAAGGGTGGTGTGCCAGATCTGGAGACGCAGGAGTCGTTGGCAGCTCTGGGCATTGAGCTGGTCGAGTCGCTGCCTACACCGACACCGGAAAATGCTATCGGCCGAGGCGGGAAAGTGGCCAACGATCTGCCCACTCGCGTGGCTAGATCAGGCCGCATTATGGTCACGCGGCACCGAGTGAATGCCTCTTTGATCTCCAGGGCCCTGGCCGAATATCACGTGATGCAAAATGAATCGCCAGTCAAAGGCGACTTCAACAGCATAGGACCACTGCATCACACGGCGATGACCGAGTACCGGGCCGCTGAAGGGGCCAACGCTCCGTCCGCAGGTCTGGTGGCATTTCTCCAAGAACATCCCTCCGATACCAATGACCGCGTGCTGCGATTTGAGACTCAACTTGATGATCTCTATTTGACACTGAGCAAGGCAGGGTTGAGCAGTGGTGAGGTGGCCGGTAGCCGGCAATTCGTGATGCAGAGGCTGGAGTCAGCCGTCCCAGTGACAGGTGTGGCCCATCACGGGTCGTCTCCAAAAGGCTTGTGAGTTGACACCGCCCAAGAGGGCGGACAATTGTTGGATCATCATTCTGGCTTGAGCGCAGGGCCGCGGGGACGTATGCTCGCGCACGGAGGGCATTTAACCACCATGAGCGATGAACTGGCAGGTCTGGCAGCACGGTACGAAGACGTTAAGCGTCGTATTCACGAAGCGGCCCTCCGGGCCGGACGAGACCCGGATCGTATTTTCCTCGTGGCGGTGACCAAGACCGCTACCCTCGAGCAGATTCGAACACTGCTCCGGCTGGGGCATGCCGATTTTGGCGAAGGCCGAATGCAGCAACTCGTTCGGATGGCCAGTCAACTGGATGAGTATGTCGAGCGGCAACGAGAGTTGCACGACAGCGTTGGATTGCCCGAACAGATCCGATGGCACTTCATTGGCCACTTGCAACGAAACAAAGCGCGACGCGTGATGCAGCGATCCCAGATGATTCACAGCGTGGACTCCCTACGGTTGGCCGAGGAGATCCAACAGAGTCACCGAGGAGACGGGGCACCGACACAGGTCCTTATTCAGGTCAATATTGCAGCCGAGTCTGCCAAGCATGGCGTTGCGCCCGCTGCAGCCAAACACCTGGTCGATCAAGTAGACACGATGGTGGGAGTTCAGGCCCGTGGGCTCATGTGTATGGCACCTCTAGAAGGCGGCGTGGAGGCGGCCCGTCCAGTATTTGACCGCGGCCGTGAGTTATTCGAGGACATCCAGAAGACAACGTCCAATCGCCGGTTCGACATCCTGTCGATGGGCATGTCGGCAGACTTTGAAACCGCCGTGGAGTGCGGCGCCAACGTCGTGCGAGTCGGAACCGCTATTTTCGGAACGCCTCAAGGCGAACAGTTTGATACCCAAGCGGTTACCGCGACTCCAGAGCCATTGGCCTAGGCCTACGATTCCTGCGAGCGAAACGCAGCAACCTCAAATGCCAATTGTTCCAGCGATCGAGAGAGATCGATGCGTTCCACCGGAATGGGTACGTGTAGCGTTGCTGGCGTGAAGTTGAGGATGCCATCGATCCCCGACTTAACCATTAGTTCAGCCAATACCTGCGCGACACTTTGAGGCACAGCCAGCACTGCTAGATCGATAGAGTATTTGCTGACCAGCGACGCTAACGAATCCATGTGATCAATCGTGGTTCCTGCCACGGTCGTGCCAACAACAGATGGGTCGCAGTCGACTGCGGCCACGATTTGGATACCTTGGCCAGCAAAACTTGGATAGGCCATGAGGGCTCGTCCGATGCGCCCAGCGCCCACGATGATGGCTTTCCACGAACGATTCAGTGACAACGCCTCTCGAATGCGGTGGGTGAGCGGGCCGATCATGTAGCCCACGCCGGGCTTTCCTGTTTGCCCGAGGCAACCGAGATCCCGCCGGACTTGGACGTCAGTGACGCCTAAAGCTTGTGCAATGACCAAGGAACTGGTCTTGGTAATGCCAACCGCTGCGATTGCCTCAAGTTCCCGCAAGTAGAGGCTCAAACGTCGAACAGTCGGTCTGGGGATGTCAGCGGCGGGTGTCACATGAGCATGATAGAACCGTATTGATCTACTATTGAGGACATGCACTTCGTCGATGTCATGAAGCGGGACACCCAAACCTTCAGTTTTGAGTTTTTTCCCCCAACCACCCCCAAGGGTGCTCAGGCACTCCATGCCCATATGTCGGAGTTTGCCGCCCTGCGGCCCTCCTTTGTGTCGGTGACGTATGGGGCTGGCGGGTCTACACGCGATCGGACGCACGATTTGGTCGTGCAACTTATGGATGAGGGCCAACTTGACCCCATTCCGCACTTGACCTGTGTTGGCCACAGCGAAACGGAGATCCGTGATGTCCTGCAGCGATACGCCTCGCATCGGGTGAGCAACATTCTGGCCCTGCGGGGCGACCAGCCAAGCGAGTCAGCGCCAGGTGAGCCCGCCTGGGATCCGTCCACCGACGCATTTAGGCACGCGGTGGATCTGGTGGCCTGTATCAAATCATTCAACGAATCAGGCGGGCACCCCGACGCCCGTGGGTTTGGCATCGGCGTGGCGGGGTTTCCCGAGGGACATTCAGAAACCCCCAACCAACTCGAACACATGCGCCACCTGTGTGCCAAGGTCGATGCAGGGGCGGACTGGATCACCACGCAAATGTTTACAGACAACACCCGGTTCCACGATTGGCGTCAGCGGTGTGAACTTGCAGGCATCAGTGTGCCCATCATTGCAGGCATCATGCCCATTACCAGCATACGAACCATGAAGCGAATGGCCGATCTGGCTGGTGGCATGACCTTTCCTGCCCCCTTGCTCAAGCGGCTGTATCGGCATCAGGATGATCCCGATGTCATTACGCAGATCGGCATCCAATGGGCGGTCGAGCAGTGCAATGAATTGCTGGATCAGGAAGTCGCTGGCATCCACTTCTATACGCTGAACCAGTCAGATGCGACCAAGCGGATATTTGAGGGTCTCGGTGGCCCTGCGGCGCTGACCGCCTGAGAAGCCATCCAGTGTTGTATCCTGCCGGAATGAACCTCCGCCATGTCTTGTCAATTGCGCTGCTTGGTGTGCTCGCCATGCTGACCCAGGCTCGCGCTGCCGTCCCAACCACAGATCTACTTGAAGCGAGAATGACCGACAACTACACCGAGCCGGATGTTTCAGGGGCGGGTCCGTCGCCGCTGTGGGGCTTGGCGGTGATGTTGCTCTTGACCGGCGTCGTTCTTGTGGTGAGCCTCATGCCCTCTAAACGTGAAAAACAAGATCGAGAGGACTGACCGGTGTCCATTGGCACATGGCTGGTGAGATCAACAACACCCTTGCTGGCGATTGGCGCAATGGCCGTTATCGCGATGCTTCTGTTGATCTTGGCGCCTCAGGGCAATCAAGCCTACGCCGCTTGGGCGGGACCCGATCTTTCGGACTACCTCGTCGTGGCAGGCCGGAGTGGTCGTGGCGACGAAGAAGTGCTGTGGCTGCTCGATACTCGAAGCGGAGAACTCATCGTGGCGGGATGGGATCGTCAAGAGAAACGATTCGTGCCCCTCGGGCGTCGTTCACTTACCAATGACGTAGAGGAGTCGCTGCGTGCACGCTGAGTCGACACGACCGACCACCGGACTCAAGGCCACACTTCCGTGGCTGCTTGTCGCGGCGCTCGCTACGGCGCTCTTGACCTGGCAACAAGGCACGACGGTTCGCGTCGATGCGGCGATGACTGCCAGCGCCGATGGATTCACCATGCTCACGGCCAGAGGTCGAGACCACCGCGTTTCAACCGATGTCGAAGTGGTGTATATCATCGATCATCGAAGAGGCGTTTTGCTTGCTTACGGGCTTGAAAACGCCCTGACCGCACCGAATCTAAGACTTCTTCAGGGCGGCCGAATTGAGACGCTCTTCGAGCGAAGCCGCTCGCTGTTCCCTTTGTTGCCACCCTCAACTGCACCGTTGCGCTGATAGGCTAGGGGGATGCACCACCCGGTCGATGCTGTGATGTTGGCGCAACGGGCGGCATCGTTTACACGCCGGTCACTCAAGGCCGATTCCAAACGGGCTGCCCTGAGGCTGGCCGTTTCGATGGTCGACCTGACGACGTTGGAAGGCGCCGATTCACCAGAGTGTGCTCGGGCCCTGTGCCGGCGGGCCATTCAACCTTGCCCGGAATTGGTCACGCCACCGGTACCGTCAGTCGCGGCGGTGTGTATCTACCCACGCCTCGTTCCGGTCGTTCGGGAGGCCTTGCTCGGGTCCACCGTCAAAGTGGCCTCCGTCTCGACTGCGTTTCCATCCGGCCAAGCGCCGCTCGATCAGCGGGTACAAGAGACAGCCGCTGCAGTGGCCGCTGGTGCCGATGAGATTGACATGGTCATCAGCCGGGGCGCCTTTCTTGCTGGCCGACTCGACGATATTCGCACAGAAGTACGCGAGGTGCAGGCAGCCTGCCAAGGGGCGCACCTGAAGATCATTCTCGAGACCGGGGAACTGGGCACTCCAGACAACATCCGCCGGTGCGCGGATCTTGTGATTGAGGCGGCGACCCACACCACGGAACTCCATGATGGGGAGATCTTCGTCAAGACATCTACTGGCAAAGTGTCGCCTGCAGCGACGATGCCCTCGGTTCTATTGCTGCTGGAGTCGGTCCGGGCACACTTCCACCAGACCGGGCTTCGTATCGGGGTCAAGCCGGCCGGAGGCATCCGCAAGTCCAAGGCGGCCTTGCATTTACTGGTGATGGTTCGAGAGACGGTCGGTCCAGACTGGCTCTCACCCAATCTTTTCCGGATCGGGGCTTCGAGTTTGGTAGATGACCTCGTTCGGCAGATTCTTTGGACCAGTCGCGGGCAATACGCCGCGATGCATGATGTTGGAGTGACCTGATGGCCAACCAGGACACCACGGGTGTCATCGAAGACGTAGACGGGATGGACTGGGACTACAGCCCCGCACCTGAGCGGACGCGGCCGGACATTGCGGCCACGTATGGCTTGTTCATCGATGGCGAATTTCGCCCCGCTGAGGATGAACGCACTTTCGAAACGACTAATCCCGCAACCGGGCAGCGGCTCGCCCGTGTTGCGCAGGCCGGGGAGTGCGATGTCGATGCGGCTATGAAGGCCGCCAAGAAAGCGGCCCGACCTTGGGCCAGAATGCCGGGTCGGCAGCGAGGCAAGTACCTCTTTCGGCTCGCTCGGCGTTTGCAGGAGTGCGCCCGCGAACTGGCTGTGCTGGAAACGATGGATGGCGGCAAGCCCATCAAAGAGTCGCGGGATGTGGATCTGCCGCTTGTGGCAGCGCACTTCTTCTATCACGCGGGCTGGGCGGACAAACTGAATTGGGCCTTCAACGGTCGATCCGTCAAACCCCATGGCGTGTGCGGTCAGATCATTCCATGGAACTTCCCCTTACTGATGGCAGCTTGGAAACTGGCCCCGGCGTTGGCCTGCGGCAATACCGTGGTGCTCAAGCCAGCCGAAACAACTCCATTGACGGCCTTGCACTTGGCGCGTCTCCTGCAAGAAATTGACCTACCTCCGGGCGTTGTCAACATCGTCACAGGCGATGGTGAAACGGGGCAGGCCGTGGCGGAGCATCCGGCGATGTCCAAGTTGGCCTTCACCGGCTCAACGGAAATCGGCCGTCGGTTGATGCGACAAACCGCCGCTCGTGACATTCCACTGACGTTGGAATTGGGCGGTAAGAGTCCACACATCGTCTTTGCCGATGCGGCGATCGAGCAGGCGGTGGAAGGGGTCGTTCGTGGCATTTGGTTCAACCAAGGTCATGTGTGTTGCGCTGGCTCGCGATTGCTCGTGGAAGAATCCATTCTTGAACCATTTGTCGCCGCGTTGCGAGATCGAATGGCCCAACTTCGGGTTGGCGATCCGCTCGACAAGAACACCGACATCGGGGCCATCAACAGCCGTGAGCAGTTGGATCGAATCCGATCGTTGGTGGCTGCTGGCCAAGAGGAGGGGGCGATTCTGCATGATGTGCAGGCCAGCCCACTGCCGTCTAAGGGGTGGTGGTTCCCCCCATGCTTCTTTACAGGGGTGCAGCCGTCACACCTCGTGGCCCGAGAGGAGATCTTTGGTCCAGTCTTGGCAGTCATGAGTTTCCGTACGCCTGAAGAAGCCGTCCGCCGAGCCAACTCAACGCCGTATGGATTGGCTGCGGGCATCTGGACGGACAAAGGATCCAAGATCTTTGACATCGCTCAGCGGCTTGAAGCCGGTGTCGTGTGGTGCAACACATACAACCAGTTTGACCCCGCATCGCCCTTTGGGGGCGTTAAGGAGTCGGGCTTCGGTCGCGAGGGTGGCTTGCAGGGCCTTCGAGCCTATGCCAAGGGAGTTGACCGATGAGCAGGCTTGAGGTTGTCAAGACAGGTAAGTTGTGGATTGGCGGGGCATGGCCGCGGAGCGAGTCCGGCCGTACCTTTACGGTTGAAGATAGCAGTGGTGCCGTGCACACACGGTGTGCACTGGCCAGCCGCAAGGATGCCCGAGATGCTGTGGAAGCAGCACGGGCCGGATGGAAGAAGTGGTCTTCCGCCACGGCGATGCTGCGTGGGCAGGTGCTGTACCGCGCTGCTGAAATGATGGAAAGCCGCGATGGAGAATTTGCCGATGCGTTGGTAGTCGATTCGGGCACCACCGCTGCCTCGGCCCGCAAGGAGGTAGGTGCTTCGATCGATCGGCTTGTCACCATGGCGGGATGGTGTGACAAGTTTCATCAAGTATTGGGTTGTCAGAATCCCGTATCGGGTCCGTATCACAATTTCACGATCCCTCAGTCGGCCGGAATTGTGGCAGTCATGGCTCCAAGTCAACCATCCCTACTGGGCCTGGTGACGCTTGTGTCCACTGCTGTGGTGCCGGGAAATGCAGTCGTGGCCGTGGTCCCTAAGCAAGCATCGCTCGGTGCCATCCTATTGAGCGAAGTGCTCGCAGTATCAGATGTGCCAGACGGTGCGATCAACGTGCTCACCGGAGATGTCGCGGAATTGCTTGAGCCACTGGGGAGCCACCGAGAAGTGCGAATCGTGCTTGGGGGGGGCTTGACCAAGGGGCAGCGGACGACGCTCCGCGATGTGGCTGCTCAGGGCATTCGCCGCGTCCACTGCCTGAACTGGAAAGGCGACGATTGGTACGAAGATGATCGGGTAGCAGCCCCGTGGGTCTTTGAGCCACTGTTGGACTACAAAACACTCTGGCATCCCTGCGCGGTGTGATCGCCTTGCTAGGGCCGGGGCACTTTGATCAACCGCGATCGGATCGGCTGCACATTCTGGGCCGACCCGCCGGGTTGAACTGGCATGTGCAGTTCCTCTCCATTAACCAGTCGAAGTGGGAATGTCTGTTGAAGGCGTGCCAAGTCTGGATCTGGAATTCCAGACTGGGGATTGATGGCCGTGTCTGAGAAGATTCCCACAGTGATGGTGCTCAATGCGCGGCGTTCATCATGGTGGCAATAGGCCTGAATGCCCTGTCTGCGGAGTTCACCGGTGCGTTGTATGGCCCGGTCTCGGCGGCGGGATGCGGGTAACTCCCCACTGTCAAAGTCGCCCCACAACTCGACTTCCAGAGCGTAGAGATCGCGTGCGTTGGGATATCGCGTCCAAACCGAGATGAGTTCCAGATCTGAATAGTCATCGGCGGCTCGAGCATGCTTGATGTCCGCGCGAATAATGGGCCCAAATATTCGTGTGCCGTTGACACGGATTTCCGACAGGGTGGTCGCATCCTCAGAGGCGGTTGGATCGTCCCACCCGGCATATCGCCCATACAGGGCCATGGACCCATTTTGATCGACATGGGCATGTAACGCCTGCCGGTGTTGGGGCAAGAGCGTGCCGATTTGATTGAGGTAGGCGTTGGCCAGAGCTCCGTCGAAATCCTCTGGAAAGGTCGACAGCACCAATGCATGGATGGCTTGGGGTCGGGCCCGGTTCGGGCTGAGCTTTGCTCTGGCGTTCGGAGCCTGCTTGGTTGCGCCGCTGCCTAGGACCCCTTCGATGTCAGCCCAGTTACCACCAAAATCCAGCGGCTGATCCTCCTCCTCAGGAAGGGCCACATGGGCCCGGCGGGCCTGCGGTGCTTGCAGTGAATCGCCTTCCTTGGGGCCACAAGCAGCCAGGGTTAGCATCAGTGCAGTAGGGAGTAGGGCTCGAATCGTCACTATAGGTAAGCTTATGTGGTGCATGGGGTTGGAGAAAAAACGCCAAAGTTCAAGGCGGCGCAAGGGGTCGGCCGATGAACTCATTGGTCGACCAGTGGTGCAGCGAAGTCGACCTCGGGATTCAGGGAAGAATCGCGACGCAGTGTAACCAGTGGGTTGGGGGCGAAGTGATCGATCCATCGGTCATGAAGGAGTTGTCTCTGATGTTCGACATCGCGTTGGCAGATCGCGGACCTGTAGAAGATCCGCGGCATTCGGGTTCTAGGCCCGTGAATCGCAGTGGTCGTGGTGGCGACCGTTCTGGTCGTCTTGACCCGATCTCCGAGGCGGACACGCAGCGGTGGACACAATTGCTCTATGAGTCGGATTTCATCCGATGGACCAGAGTTCGATCGATCCAACAAGCCATTTCCCAAGGCGAGTACTTGACCGACCAGCGTCTCGATGCCGCGGTCGATGGACTGCTCGCAGACCTGTCGTAAATGATCCGTTTGGTCGCAGTCGCCTTGCTAGGGTGCCCCTTCCTGCATGGGTGCGGTGGCGAAGCACCGCCTGCTCGCCAGCCAAATTCGGCTACGACCTACGCTCCAGCTGATCTGTATGTGCATCCGTTGTCGAGTTTCCGGCAACGTCCCGATGGAACTCTACAGGCACACGTGTATGTACAGGTGCTCGATGCGGATGGCTTTCCGATGCGAGCCCGGGGTCAGCTCGAAGTAGATCTGTCCCAAGGTAACGGTGGAGACCAAGCCGTCATGGTGCGACGGTCTTGGACCTGCGATCTCAGGACCGACGAGACTAATCTTGCTCACTTTGACCCCATGACACGTGCCTATATCGTGCCATTTGAGGTTGATTCAGCTCTACCGCCACGCTCACCTCGCATCCGGGCCATCTTCCACGGCGTCGATGCATCATCGATGTCGGCCTCTGGAGTGCTCGCGCAGCTTTCAACGCCGCCCTCTCCTCCGGCGGCACCCCAAACGCCTGCGGGGAAGCCCTCGTCTGAGTAGCATGGCCTCGAAATGGCACTTGAAACCGACGTATTGACCTCTGGCACGCGTGTTCGAGTCACTCAGCAGACTCCGCTGCGTGACCGGACGTGGACTGAGTCGGTGGAGGGTGCGGTTGTGCGATTTCGGCAAGCGACCACCGGTTCGTGGTTTGCCCATGCCCGCGATGACAAATTGTGGCTTGATCGCCTTGAACTTCGCCTCGATGATGGCGAGTTGGTCGTTTTGAATCTCGACCAGTTCAGTGTGATCGAGATCGAGTGAGCAGGCGAACTCGCTGTCCGGTCATCCAATGGCTTGATTGAGGTCTTCTTGAGAGAGGGGCCCGACCGTGACGACCGTGGGGACTGCGGTGATATGCCCTTGCACATAGTCACGAACGTGTTGGGATGATGTGTGTTCTAGGTCATGCACACGCTGAGCCAATGTCTGACATGTGCCGATTTCAGACATATCTCGGGACATTCGCCCAGCACGATTGGAAGTCGACTCCCCTCCAATGACCATCGAGGAAATGATCGATTTTCGAGCCCGTTCGATCTCATCGTTGGCCAGATCAGTTCCAATTCGGCGAATTTCGACAATTGACTCCCGGATGAGTTCTTGGGCATTCTCAGCGGTTGTGCCGGCATGCAACTGACACCAGCCAGCCAGCCCGGTCGCTTGATAACTCACACCGATGGAATAACAGAGGGAGCGTTGTTGACGGATGGTGGTGAAGAGCCGCCCACTGGTCGTGCCACCGAGACAAGCAGATGCTAGGCGTGCGGCGTTGGCATCCTTACTTTGGAGCGGTGGCGCGTCCCAGGCCATAGCCACATGCACTTGCGATGCTTCCCGTTGAATAGCGGTGACGCCGCGAGGACCTTCCTCACCGAGCGTAAGTGGCTCGACGTATCCGCGCCACGTTTCGGATGCGTGGCGTACGGCCTCGTGCATGTCCTTGGCGGAGACACCGCCAGCGATGGCCAAAACACTTCCCTGTGGTCGAAAAAACGCCTTCCATCGATCAATAATGGCGTTTCTGCCCACATTGGCAATTCCCTGACGAGTTCCCAAACCCGTTCGATGGAGGGGTCTGCGCATGTGCTGCGCACGAAGAAGGAGCCCCGTTTCTTGGGCGGGCTCATCTGACAAACGATCAATCGCTTGAAGACAGAGCAAGCGTGAGGGCTCGAGTTCGGCCTGGGGAAACGTCGGTGAGATGACGACAGCGAAGAGCAACGACAACGCATCGACCAGCCGATCATTGGTGACGCACGCATGAAAGTGCATCGTTTGTGTTCCAACACTGCCACCGCGGCGCATGCCCGCCAAATCCATTGCATCGCACAAATCTCGCGCATTCATGTTTTTTACCCCACGATTTATAAATTCGTGCATGAGTGCGGCGCAACCATCCTGTGCATCGGTATCACGCGCTGAACCAGCTGGGATTCGTAGGCTGATCGCAGTGGAAGAAGCGGACGAAATGTGCTCGCACGCTAGCACAAGGCCGTTTTCGAGTGTGTGTTGTTCAATCATGCAGTGATTTGTTCATCGTGTTGCGACGCGTGGCCACGCGCACGGGTTTCTTGTATTCGCAGTGTACCGCAGCGTTTCGACATGGAAAAATGTGTAAAGAGTCTTTTCAAAGAAGTCCGATACCGTTACAACGTCTCGAGACGGCTCCTGTCGGGTGTATGTGCGCCTGAAAAAGCTCCGACGTCGAGTCAGGATCCGAACAGATTGTATGGAGGTCATGTACATGGCCAAGAAACGCGCGACTAGAAAGAAGGCCACTCGCAAGAAGGCCACTCGTAAGAAGGCCACTCGTAAGAAGGCCACTCGTAAGAAGGCCA
>CAZGFN010000062.1:0-13196 GCA_964524945.1 uncultured Isosphaeraceae bacterium | reverse complement strand
GGTCATGACATTGAGTTTCTGTTCTTGATCGATGACGTGGCCACCGACTTTGAGCGGGCGGACGACATCTGGTCGGAAAAACCGTTCCAATTCTGCCAGCAGCACTCGCAGGGCAATCCAGATCCGAATGACTTTGACGCCACCGGCGGTGGATCCTGCCGAGCCGCCCACGAACATGAGCACAATGATCATCGCTTTGGCGGCAAAGGGCCAGAGGTCAAAATTGAACGTGGAAAATCCGGTGGTTGTCTGCTGGGAGATGACGGTAAAGGCCGCACCACGCGCCGCTTCACCACCAGACAGCGGAACTTCAATTCCGTCGGTAAGCACCAGTGGTTGATCTGCCCCAAGGAGCGCCGCGGTCACAAGCACCGATCCGCCTACCAAACACAGCAGGTAGACCCGAAACTCCGTGTCTCCAAGCGCCGCCTTCCATCGACCTCGCAGCATGGCCAGCAGCACCGTGAAATTTGATCCAGCAAGCACCATGAAGGCCATGAGCACGATCTCAGCACCCAGTGATTCGGGCCGAGCGATGCTGGCGTTACGCGTACTGAATCCGCCGGTTGCCATCGTGGTGAATGCATGGTTGGCCGCATCAAAGAGTCCCATGCCTGTACACAGCAACAGCAAACCCTGGGCCGCGGTCAGCGAGACGTAGAGCATCCACAACCGTCGGGCCGTTTGCTTGATGGTGGGTCGGAGTCCTTCTGGGTCGGGGCCAGGCGACTCGATCCGAAAGAGTTTCTTGGCCGCAGTTCCCAAGCCTGGCAGAATCGCCACAAAGAGTACGAGGATGCCCAGTCCACCAAGCCACTGTGTGAGTGATCGCCACATCAGCAGCGATCGCGGCACTG
Organism: uncultured Isosphaeraceae bacterium; assembly: GCA_964524945.1. Lineage (GTDB taxonomy): Bacteria > Planctomycetota > Phycisphaerae > Phycisphaerales > SM1A02 > UBA12567. The sequence continues at coordinate 12,339 of CAZGFN010000062.1, read as the reverse complement.
CTTCGATGTCGGTGAGGATGGATGCGCCAGTCGTGGTCAGGCCGCTCATAGCTTCGAAGTAACAATCGATGACCGACTGGAAGGGGTGCGAATCTGGGGCGCCGCCCGAGAAGCGTGCCCAGATCAGAAACGGCAGCCCTGCAATGGCTGCCCCCAGTACCCACGCGCCAGTGGTGACCAAGGCCGCGTCGCGGCGAGTCATTCGATACGGGCGAAGCATGGATCCCTCTTCTGGGTTGAGCGAGGCGCCTTGTCGTATGAGTGCGTGTCGACCCCACAGCCAACCCACGGCCCCAAGCACGCCAGCGATGCCGCCGCTGACCAGCATGCTTATTTCGGCGGGATCAATCATTCGGCCACCATCGCCGGGCACCGCGATGAAGATGGCTGCGACTAGCGCGAGCAGTCCACCGAGCAGTAGCGACATACGTCCCCACTGCGCGACGACGAATTGAAGATTCACCGGCGAGATCCCGCACCGAATTGACGACGGATGGTCTCGGTATGGTCTGGCGTGGTGATGATGATCATCGATCGTCCCGGGGAGATGTTCATATCCGGCCCTGGAACGATCGGGTCGCCGTCACAGTTCTCCGCCGCCAGAATGACCATCGGCACGTCTAAGTCCAGCGTGGAAACCGTTCGATCGACCAATTTCGATCGCGGATCGACGCGAAGGCGAATGACATCAAGCGCTCCGTCAAAGAGCCCTTCCATTCGTTCAAAGTCGTTGAAGTGCACAAAACGCTTAATCGCTTGCACAGCAGCGGTTTCAGGGCTCCACGTGAGCGTCAGTCCGAGCTGCTTCATCAAGGGCAAAAACTCACGCTGGCGAATGACTGGCATGACCAATTCGACGCCGCGGCTGCGAGCGTAGGCGCATGCAAGCATGTTCTTTTCGTCCGCCCTCATCGAGACAAAGGCGTCGACTTGATCGAGGTGTTCATCGTCGAACGTGTCGGAAAGGTTCGCGTCGGCGCAGATCACTGTGGCATTGTCGAGCAACATGCTGAGTCTTTCGGATCGCGCTCGATCCGGTTCGAATATACGCACATCAAAGTCTCGTCCGCCGAGCATTTGGCACAACCAGACCGCAGCGGGCGTCCCGCCTGAAATTGCCACGTTGGTGCGTCCATAGTGTGGGTGGGCGAGCAGTTGGCGGGCATCGGCCATGACATCCTGTTTTGCCACGATGGTGACGAGGTCGCCGCCAGTGAGCGTGGTGTCGGCCGAGGGAAGCGACGACAGCCCATCTCTGGTTACGGCTGCGATGCGGGTCGAAGCAGGCAATCGCAGTTGGTGCAGGGGCACACCGATTCCTTGTGAGCGGGGGTCTACGGTGAACTGCTGCAACTCAATGGAACTGCCGGCGAACTGCTCGATCGCCACAGCCCCAGGGTGCCGTAATCGAGACGCCATCAGCGATGCCATCGCTCGGTCTGGCGAGAACAACCGGTCCACCGAAAAGATCGATGCGTAGTCGAGTTCCTCGTTCCCAAGCAACATCGAGTGATCAACACGGGCCATCGTGCGGTGGGCACCAAGCGTTGCGGCGATGTCGCATATAACCAAATTGACCTCATCGACGCTTGTTGTGGCGATCACAGCGTCGGCGTTGGCGGCTCCGGCCGCCTTGAGCGTGACGGCAGAACTGGCAGATCCGGGCACAACTGCGATGTCTAGGTGGTTGCCTAGATACTCCAAACGCTCTTCGTTGACGTCGATCATGGTCACGCTGTCCCCGGCCGAAGACAGCATTTCAGCGGCAATACAGCCGATTTCGCCCCCTCCACACAGGATGATGTCCATAATACGTGCTGCTCCGTTCAGAGCCATGCAGTGTACTGCGGGGCTTTGTCCACACCGCATACACGATTCAAAACTGGTGGGATTGGCACCTTGACGGCACTCACACTATCGCCCATACTGGTTTATGCACCCGATTTAGGTCCGAGAGGGACAACTGGCGGCGCATTGTGGGTGGGCGGAATTCGCCCCAAATGAGGTTTTGAACCAAACGGCTATGTGGGGAAAGGACGGCCTGATGGGCACTATCACCAAGAAGGATCTGGTTGAGCGGATTGCAGAAGGCACTGGTCTTCGGCGTTCTGATGTCAAGACCGTGGTTCAATCGTTTCTTGACCATGTCATTGAAGAACTTGGCGAGGGGAATCGGCTTGAGTTTCGCGACTTCGGCGTCTTTGAAACGAAAGCCCGCGCTGCTCGTGTTGCCCAGAACCCGCGAACGCTTGAGCGTGTGCCCGTTCCGGCAAGACGGACAGTCAAATTCAAGGTTGGTCGTCTCATGAAAATGGCCGTTGAATCCAACGGGCTTGAGATCGATGACGAGATTGAATTCGAAGCCGAGATTCCCGTGCCCAAGTAGGTTGGGTCGATGTGAATTGTGTTGGTGAGCACTTTCTCGCCATCATGTGCTTGAGATTCCCGGGCGAACAGAAGACGATGTACCAGTGGCGCCGAGGCGATGTGCTTCGGACTCGAGTGCTTGTGACATTGAGGCAGGACTAATCAGACGATCATGAGTGGGCCGGCGACCAAGTCAATGAGACAGCGTGGAGAACCCCGCGACGACCGTTCGCTGGCCGAGTTGTTTAACGCGCTGCCTCCAAGTGCCGTTGAGGCCGAGATGAGTTTGCTGGGCTCGGTCATCCTGTCGCCTGATGCATGTGGCGATGTGCTGCAGATTATCCGCAGTGCCGACGATTTCTTCCGTCCTGCGCACGGCGATCTCTGGACTGCCATTGTGCATTTGTATGACACACACCAATCAGTGGATGTCGTGCAGTTGCAGCAGATTCTTGAGGACCGCGGTTCACTGGAACGGGTTGGCGGCGTCGACTACCTAGTTGAACTGGCCGGCTCCGTACCCAGTGCCGCCAATGCGGTGCACTACGCGCGACTGGTCCGAGACAAGTCGATGCTGCGTCAGTTGATTGGTGCTGCAGGCGAGATGCTTCGCGATGCGTATGGGAATCCGGAGTCCTCCTCCGCACTTCTGGACTCGGCGGAACAACAGATCTTCAAGATTGCCCAGCAAGCGGAAACGCGCCAGGCAATAGACCTGACAGATCTCATCCGCGACGCCATTGAACGTATTGAGGCATCCGATGGTCAACCACTGACAGGTGTGTCCAGCGGCTTCCATGAATTGGATCACTACACCGGCGGGTTCCAAAAAGGTGAGATGATCATTCTGGCGGCGCGTCCGTCCATGGGCAAGACAGCCCTTGCCATCAACATCGCTGAGAACATGGTGATACGAGGCGAGCCGGTGGGCGTCTTCAGTTTGGAAATGGCCGCGTCCCAACTGGTCCAGCGTATTCTGGCAAGCCGAGGCGGGATCGACGGTGACAGGCTTCGCCGCAACGCATTGCGTAAGGCGGAATTTCGGGCACTGTTTGCCGCTTGCGATGAGCTCAAAAATGCGCCGATGTATATCGACGACACGCCGGGTCTCACCCTGTTGCAACTGCGTGCCAAAGCGCGTCGCATGAAGCAGAAGCATGGCCTCTCGGCAGTCGTCATCGACTACTTACAGTTGATGACGTCCGGGCATCGAACCGAATCGCGGCAGCAGGAGGTCAGCGACATCAGTCGTGGGATCAAGGCCATGGCTCGTGAACTCGAAGTACCGGTGATCTGTCTGAGTCAGCTTAATCGTGCCGCGGAACAACGCGAAGGCCATCGCCCGCGTATGAGTGACTTGCGTGAGTCCGGTTCGATCGAGCAGGACGCCGATGTCGTCATGATGTTGCACCGCGAGGCGTACTACCACTCAGACGAAGAGTGGCGCGACGAAAACCCTGACAAGGTCAACCTAGCCGAAGTGATTTTGACCAAACAGCGAAACGGTCCTACAGGCACCGTTAAACTGGTGTGGGATTCGCGCTCCACACGATTCAACGAGCACCAGGACATGTCTCAGGGGTCGTCAGGTGGAATGGATTCATCACCCCCGCCGTGGTCTCAGGACACGGCGCCGCTCGCTGGAGGGGCGGCATCAGGCGGAGCGATTCCACCACCGATGCCTGGACCAGATGATGATGACGGCGACGATCTTCCGATCTAGCGCAGTCACGTCCAAAACACGGTCCAACACATCACCAGAATCCACGTCAGCAGCACACCGCACCCCCACACCGGGCCCAGCCGCCCCTCAGATTTCAATCGCTTGCCCTTGCCTTGCCATGGGCGGACAACACCCAGATAGAGGGCGCACGTCAATCCGATCATGGGCGCCATCGTCCAAGCTGCATGATCGGTGGGAAGTGGAATGGGCCGCACTAAAGCCGTGATGGCCAGCACAAGCAGGATGTTGAAGAGATTCGATCCCACAACGGTTCCCACCGCGAGATCGGCTTCGTTGCGACCGACGGCAATGACTGCCGTTGCGACTTCAGGCAGACTGGTCGCGATAGCAACGATGGTCAGTCCAATGATCACTTCACCTACTCCAGCCAGTCGCGCCAGGGAAATGGCCCCGATTTCGGTGGACTTGGCACCCGCGATAAGCAAGACCAAGCCAATGAGGAGTAGGAGGATGGCCATAAAAAGTGGTCGCCGTTGCTCGACATCGCCTACCGCGGCCGCTTTTTCTGGGAGCGGCTCATCCCTTCGGGCCAGGGCATTGCGAAACCACAGGGTGGCCATGGCCAGCATGCCGCACAGCAGAATGAGCCCACCGATTCGATTGACCCCGGGCGTCACAATCGCGATGCAGATCAGCAAAAGTTCCGCGATGACCAGCAGCGGCAAGTCCTGCCGAAGGATCTGCCCACGAATCACCACCGGGCCAATCAGGCAGGCAATACCCAACACCAATCCGATATTGGCCAAGTTCGAGCCAACCACATTTCCAAAGGCCAGTTCTGCGCCCGCGGTGCTGCTGGCCGCGGCGGTGACATTCAAGGCCAGTTCCGGGGCGCTTGTTCCAAAGGCCACGATGGTCAGCCCAATCAAGAGGGATGACACGCCAAGCCTACGGGCGATGCTTGATGCGGCCGACACGAGCAGTTGCCCGCCACCGAGCAGGGCGATGAGCCCAATGGTCACGAGCACGATCGATGTCCAAACATCGGTCGAAGCGGCGGGCGGGGCGGTACCTTGCAGGAGTGCCAGCATGAGGCGGGCCGATTGTAGTGGGGGAGGCACCCCCTCCGATCGTTGTAGGATTTTTTTCGGTCTTTGGAGTACTCCCCTGGACAGCAACGAAGTCAAGTTACTGCTGGATCGGGCGATTGCCGGGGAAGATGCCGCCTGGGTCGAGTTGGTCAACGGTTGGGCGCCACGCGTGCACGCCCTGTTGGTGTCCAATTGTCATGATCACGATTTGGCCGAAGAAATCACGCAGTCCACGTTCTGCACTGTGGCGGCCAAACTTGGCAGTTATGTCGATCAGGGGCGATTTGAGGCATGGCTCTTTCGGATTGCGATGAATCGGCTTCGCGACGAGATGCGTCGGCGGGGCCGTCAAGCGATCCCCGTCGAGGGTGAGGTCCTCACACCCCTTCACAAGACTGGCCGTGAGGATCGATCGAGGCATGAGAAAGTGGATTCTGACGTTGCGAGCACGCTTTGGTCTGCGGTATCGGGCTTGAGCGAGGCCGACCAGCAGGTCCTGCACCTTCGGCACGTGGCGGGCTTGAGTTTCAAGCAGATTGCTGAGATGCTCGATCATCCCACCGGAACCGTGCTGGCCAGACACTTTCGTGCCCTTAAGCGGCTTCGCGAGATCCTTGGGGACGATTTTGGCGAGGAATTCTTGGAACGCGGCTCTTGAATTCATGCAATGAACGGCCTTGATGGCCGTTGGAAATGGACTGATGATGCGAGAAAATCAATCTTGGAATAGCCCACAGGAGCCACTGGACTCACGTCTGGACGCGGCCGATCGGCAACTCGATGACTTGCTCGATGCCAACGCCCCTCGGGATGTCCCCGACGGCTTGGCCAATCGGGTAGTTAGGGCCAGTCTTGGACACCTCGAGCAGGGTCGAGCCAGCAGGCCCCGACAGTTGGTCTTTGGTCAGGCGGCTCGACTCGCTGCAGCGGCCGCCATCGCGGCAGCCTTGGTGGGTGTCTTCTGGCTGATGGGACCTACCCCGGAACTTCCCAAGATCGAGTTGATACAGCCTGTGGCGCAAGTACCAGAGTCGCTCAATCACAGCCGCAGCCCGTTTGAACGCTTTCGTGGGTTGCAGATGGTTGAATCAATGCAGTACGGCGATGCCATGGACGGACTGGAGTCCGTCGTGGCAGCAATCCAATCTGGGGCCAGTTCCTATCTGATTCTGTCCGAGGGCGATCAGGATCGAGATCTGTTTGAAAATGAACTCGACGCAGTTCGCGTCGTGGCGAGTCTGGATGGATGACGGAGACACGAATCATGGCTAAGCGGTACACAGCAGGAGTTTGGTGGTCGGCACTGGCAATCACGGTGGCGCTGGTCGTACACGCCGGCGAGACCATTCAAGCACGGTTGGCCCCGTCCTCTCTGTCGAACCTCACCGCAGCGACATCGATTGCTGCACCAATGGATCCAGCTTTGGAAGCCCGATTTGTGGATGACTTCCTTGACGTCGCCGATGAGATCGATCCACGATTGGCCCAGCAACTTCGATCGACCTGCCAATTGGACCCCGTCCAATTCGCCCGCGTACTCCGCCAACTCGGCCCAGCGATGGGCGAGATGGTTCGACTTCGCGAAGATGACCCCGCCTTGTATCACCGAAAGATTCGAGAACTTCAACTCGAAGCGGCCATCGAGTCGCTCGCGGCCCGCATTCACGCGTCCACTCGCGGTGGGCAACTTGGCAACCCGGCCCTACTTGCCGAACTCAACGCCTTGGTGCAAGCGGAATTGGCGGCCAAGCGTGACACGCAGCACCTGCTACTCGAGCGGATGCAGGCAGAACTGGAACGGGCACAGGCCAATATGGATGCCGTAGGAGCCCAGTTCCAGCAGCACGTTGATCGGCGAATGGAACAACTGATCGGTCAGTGAGCGTCTCTTGGTGTCTACTGTGCACCAATGGCTGGTTCCAGCATTCCCACATCTTGGCGATTGTCGCCCACATGGTGCGCGGCGGGTGTACTGATTGTGATTGTTCTGGCGACGATCGCATCGCTTCCGTGGACGCTCTCTATTGTCGATGAAGGCACATCGATTGCGAGGTTTGAGGCAACCGATCCACAGCGGGCATTGTTGCCACCAGCGACCGGCAGTGTGCTGGGAACAGACCGTCTTGGTCGGGATCTTCTGGCGAGGCTGTTACTCGGCGGAGGCATTTCGTTGATGGTCGGTCTTGCGGCGGCTGGCACGGCGCTGGTGCTCGGTACAAGTTGGGGGTTGGTGGCGGCCATGGCCGGGGGCAAGGTCGACAGTGTGATGATGCGTATGGTGGACATCCTCTACGGATTGCCAGCGATTTTGTTGGTGGTCTTGTTGGCTGTGGCCGTCGACGGTGCGAGGCAGCGAGCGGGATGGTCACCCGGAAGCGGAGGTCGGTTGTGGCTTGATCTCATGACCTTGTGGGTTGCCATCGGTACAGTCAGTTGGCTTACGTTAGCGCGGGTAGTGCGGGGCCAAGTGTTGAGCCTTCGGCAGCAGCCCTTTCTTGAGTCCGCTCGGGTTGTCGGCGTGTCGGTTCCCCGGCAGGTTCGCCGGTACTACCTGCCATGGCTCGCTGGGCCCATCATTGCTTGTACGGCCCTGATCGTTCCTATGGCGATGCTCTCGGAAGCCTTTCTGAGCTTTCTGGGTATCGGTGTACGTGAACCACTTCCAAGTTGGGGGAATCTGGCGGCATCGGGTCTTTCCGAACTCAATCCAGTCAAGTCCCACTGGTGGTTGCTGCTGTGGCCGTGCCTCATGATTGGCATCACTTTGATGTCACTGATGGTGCTTGGCGAATCCATACGTACCAAACTCGATCCACGTCAACGTTCAGTGGTCACATGACGGTCGCTACTGACAGTTTGGTGGTCGATGGGTTGACGCTTGAGCACAGCGGCCAGGGAGCGTTGGTGCAGGACATGTCGGTCACGGTCGACGCGGGGACCATTACGGCACTTGTGGGAGAGTCTGGCAGCGGCAAGACGCTGACAGCGCTTGCCATCATGGGCTTGCTTCCTGCCGGGATTACGTGCACCGATGGCAAGATCGTCGTCGCAGGAACTGACTGGTTGGCCTGCACGCCCCGGCAACGTGCCGATATGCGGGGTCGAGAGGCGGCGATGGTCTTTCAAGAACCAATGACGGCCTTGGATCCAGTGATGCGGATCGATCGCCAACTCATTGAGTCCCGCCGCCGGCGCGAATCACTTCGTGGGGCGCAGGCCGCCGCGTGGGTTGAGCACGCCTTGGATTCCGTGGGATTGGAGGATCCAATCCGCGTAGCGCGAAGCTTTGCGCACGAACTCAGTGGCGGGATGCGACAGCGGGTGCTCCTTGCCATGGCGATGGCTGGTGAACCACGCCTGCTGCTGGCCGATGAACCCACCACGGCTCTGGATGCGGTCAACCGAGCGGGCGTGCTGGATCTGCTGGCATCGACTTGCCAGCAGGGACTTGGCGTGCTTCTGGTGACCCATGACTTCAGTGCGGTGCGTGGATGGGCTCACCATGTGGCGGTGATGTGGCGGGGCCGTTTGTGTGAGGAGGGGCCAGCCGAGGCAGTGCTTGGCCAACCAACCCATCCATACACCCGTGGGCTCCTGTCATGCGTGCCCGATGGGCGTGGCCACCGGCTTGTTGACTTGGACCATGTGTTGGCAGAGGCACAGCGGGGCGAGGTCATTGAGACGGCAGATGGCCCCCAAGTAGCGTGGTGGCCGGATGTTGAGGGTCAATGGGCCATGAAGGTGGTTCGGGAGAATCATCGCGTTGCGTGCAATTTGGGCGAACCTGGGAAATGTTTCCGGACGTAGATGATTATCGAGGCGGTTGATTTCCCCCGCAGGAGGCACCCCGATGACGACGACACCCGGATCCGTGACCTATCCCAAACATCCAGCTCACGCCGATGGCCCCATTCAAGCACTTTGGGCTGCAGCAACTTTGCAGCGTTGGCATGTTCCGACACTTGTAGGCCAAGAGACAGCGTTGCCGTACATCACGCTTGAGGACGATGAGCCTGTGGTACTGGCCTTTGCCACCCGTGGCCGGGCTGCCAAGGCGGTCAATGGTTGGATCCAGGAATCGGCCGACGCGGACATCCGGGTGGCATCGATCGATCCATTCACGGCCGAGCAGGTTTTCAGTCGCCTGCACGGGCGAGGGATGCAGTGGGTGCGAATCGATCACGGGCCTCGAAGCATTCGCCTTCCGCTTGAGCCGCTCATTGGTGCCATGCAGCGTGTGCGTGAACAACACGCTCAGATGGGGCCAGCTACGGCGCTGCTTGATTGGATCTCACGCCAAGACCACATTCTGGTTCTCCGAGACATGGCCGCCCAAGACTTTCCGCTTGTCGAAATCATCGACGAACAACCGTCCATCCGACTGTTCTCCGACCGGCGTCGCGCCATGGCTCGGGCCATGGAAGTGGACATATTGCCAAATGATGGCTGCCAGCGGTTGATGAGTCTTGACAGCGACGCTTCGGTGTTGTGCTTGCGTCGCCTCGCCCAACTTGGTGTCGAGCAAGTGCTCGTTGAACAAGCAGGAGGCATTCGCCACATTCCGTTGAATGGCCTGCTTGATTCGGACCGACGCGCAGCCTGACGGACTCAGTCGATCTTTTCGCAATCGATACCGGCCGCTTCGCCGGCGAGTGTCTTTGTGATATAGCGTTTGATCCATCGATCAAATCCCTTGCCCGCGGCTGTGTCGCGGCCAGAGAAACGCACTTCGGTGATGTCATCGATCGAAATCTTTGTTCGACCACCATCGGTGAGATCGATGCTTGTGTATCCGTTTGTGGATGCATCAAACAGGTAGCCGACGATCTCTCGGCTATCGCGACAGACAACGGTGACATCCCCTCGGTAGTCCATTGCCTGTTCAAGGGTTTTGTGTCTCAAGGAATCATCGTCGCCGATGACGACACAGATTCCTTCTGACGGCGTGGAGTCGTCGCTCATTCGGCTTCCAAAGCCTGGCCGGTTTCAAGGTCAACGATCTGCCAGCGGCATTCGCGCGCCAGTCGCATAATGACGAGCATGGCGATTTCTTCTTCGACCAGCGTGAGCATCATCTGAGATACCGGGTCTTGTCCCGGGGTCATCTCCAAACGAATGCCCGGGCCCCACAACACGTCTTCACCTTCCTTGGCCGGCCTCGTATTCATCGCCGCCAACTGGGTCAGCAGGTCGGCGCGGGTGCCAAGCGTGCCTGGGGCTTGGGAAGACGGCAAAATGGCGAAGTGTTTGTACACGGGGGGTAGTCTAACAAGGGCCAATTGATGGCCGGTCGGGTTAACGCATCCGATCATGAATCATCGAGATTAACGTCTCCAGCGGCACCGGCTTGGTGAGGTAGCCATCCACGCCCATGCGGCGAGCGTACTCCTCATGCCGGCGGCCCTGATTGGCTGTCACCATAATGATGATCGGTCTTTTTTCGCCCTCAATGAGTTCTTCCAAGACCAGAAAGCCCGATCGTTTAGGAAGCATCATGTCCAGCACAACGACGTTGGGAAGGCTTGAACGCCATCTGGCAACGGCTTCGTTTCCATCGCATGCTTGGAGAATGACGGCACCTTCTGTCCGGAGCGCCAAACTCATTCCCGCTCGTATGTCATCATCGTCATCGACGATCAAAATCGTCACACCCTCAAGTCGCCTCATGTTATGAGTATCGCTCAGTCGGGGTGGGGGCGTCAAACGGTGGCCTTCATTGGGGGGCGGACATCGCTTCGTGATTGGATGTATCGATGATGCGTGCCGCCTGGGCATCATCGAGCCACGGGAGCCCACGTATCTGTTTCGCCAGCGAGTCAGACATCGGCTGCCCACGGCGAACGTGCCGAGGTCGACTCTTCCATCGTCGGTGCATCCACAAGTATTGCTCAGGGCACTGCCTGACCAGTGTTTCAAGGGCGTAGGTGTATCGAGCGGTGATGTAATACAGCGGGTCTTCCTGCGACTGCCAGTCATCGGGTGTGATGATGTCGCTGACGACCATGTCGTACTGGACGGTCTGCCCACGGCGTCTGGCGGTGGCGACTAGGATTGGTATTTCATGGTGCATGGCCAGCAATGCAATTGACTTATAGGCCGAGGCAAGTCGACCAAAGAACGGTACGAAGACCCCATTGTGCCCAGCGTTCTGATCGGCGATGAAACCCAGCCGTCCACCAGATTCAATGATCTGTTGCATCACAGGAGTGGCGCCCCACTTGGTGAGCACCTTGAGACCCCATGTCTGCCGAATACCAAGCAACCAGTTATTCAGCAGTGGATTGTCCAGTGGTCTGGCCAGAGCGTGCATCGGATATCCCACGACCGACAGGGCGTAGCCAAGCAATTCCCAGTTCCCGCAGTGTCCGGTCAGCAGCAACGCCGGCTTGTCTGCGTTGAGGTGTTCCATGCATGGCGTAGCGCCGTTCATGTTGATTCGCCGATGCCAATTGCACGGCCGGATAGATCGCTCGAGGCTTGGAGCGTCGACGGCAGCGAGTTGAAACAGGTACCGAATCGACTCGCGAGCAGTCCGCTGAACACGTGCTTCATCCCATTGAGGGAAACTGGCGTGAAGATTGTCCGTGGCCCGCTTGACGTGGCGGGGAACCAATCGGGCGTAGACACGCGAGATGGCATCACACGTGGCGAGGTTGCGTTCCGCTGGAAAACAAGAGATGAACGAAGTGGCCAGTCTCGCTGGAAGGTACTCAGCCAGATTCCGCAGGGGTGTTCGAACAGACATTGGTGGGGACCCCTCGGGTGATGAGGGTGACGGCGATCAGTTTGAGGGCTGACCGGTCAGGATGTACAGACGATTCTGGTTGAGTACCGGAATGCCCGCCTCTCTGGCTTCTGTGAAGAGTTGCTCGTAGAGATCGACGATCTCCCGCTGACGCTGATAATCGCCGTACTCGGGCGTTGAGGCATTCTCTCGGAGTGGAAGCGGGTCGGCTGGTTCGACACCCAATACAAGGAAGTCGAGATCTCCAGGGATGTGTTTGCCACGGACGACGTCGCCGCCCCATCGTCCGATGCGCTCGCGGATGTATTCGGCTTCCTGCTTGCTGGCCGTGCCGTCGTGGTTGGCATCGAATTGGCCATGCACCAAGAATTTGAACTGGTAGCTTGGGTCATACACGCCGTTGGCAATGACATTGCCACGGATGATCGGGCGGCCGTCAACAGATCGTGTGA
>CAZGFN010000061.1:0-13546 GCA_964524945.1 uncultured Isosphaeraceae bacterium | reverse complement strand
TCGAATATGTACTCCCCGGTGGTGTGTTGTTGTGCTTTGCGGGCTTCCTAGGTTGGATTTTCCTGCGTGAGCTGACCGAGAAGCGTGTCCGTTCGATAGCGGACTTGTCGGTCATTCCAGGCATCACTGTCCTGGGTGCCGTTGCAGACATTGAAGACGATCCAGCAGAGCCCGAGGAAGCAGAATTGATATTGACAGATCACTCTGCAAGCGTGACCGCTGAATCGGTTCGCCAGTTGACCACTGTGGTGCTCCGCGCGATATCACGCCAAGGGCACACGACCACGATGCTCGCTGGCGGCATGCCAGGTGCTGGCACAACGACATTGTGCGGCAATATTGCTTTGGCACTGGTTGCCAAAGGGCATTCGGTTTGTGTGGTGGATGCCAACTTCCGCAGGCCCCATGCGGCTGAGATGTTTGGTCTCGATAACAATTCCACGGGTCTGGCCGACTTGCTTGCGGGAACATGCTCAATTGATAATGCCATTGGCCAGACCGATGCACAGGTCGCGGTCATCTCTGCGGGATCTGTCCCAGCGAGGCTTCCAGAGCGGCTCGAAGACGAACGATTCTCTGCCACGCTTGCAGAGCTACGCACACGATTCAGCTATGTGCTGATTGATGTCGCGCCCGCGGTTGCCGCGTCAGATGCGACGCATGTTGCCATGCGATGTGATGCTGCCATTTTGGTAGTGCGAGCCAACCAAGAGGAGCGTGGGCTCATCGCGCGTCTGGCCCGAGAGTTGAATGAGGCTTCTGCGGAATTCCTCGGAGCCGTTCTGAATCGCCCACGGCAATCTATTGGTGGATACTTCCGCCGCAACTATGAAATGATGGCCAGCTATGGCCACGATGAAGACGAAGATCGCAACGATGATTGAGTCGAGGTGGTTTCTATGAACGTCTTGAGACACGGAGTGCAATGGTTCCCATTATTTTGAGTCGCATCCTCCGTGAGGTAAGAACGCCATGATTGATACAGTCATGTTGCCAGTGGGGGACTGGTCCCTGTGGGGCCTGATGGCGAACTACTTGCCGGTACTCATTGCGGCATGGCTTGCCACAATGATCGCTACGCCCATCGTGCGTGCGATTGCTATCTCTACCAATGTGGTTGACAACCCCGACGAAGCTCGAAAGATACACAAGAAGCCGATCGCCTATCTCGGTGGCGTGGCTGTCTTCATTGGACTTATCGTCGGTATTGCGGTGAGTTACACCATCGCGTCACCCATCTCATTTCGTCCGATTCCGATTTCGGTGGTCGTGGCCATGATGGCCATTACGATGACGGGTTTCATTGATGATGTGTGGGGGCTCGATCCATGGTTCAAGACCATTGGCCTGCTTGTGGCCGCGGGTCTGATGTCGCTCTATGGCGGAATTGGGACCCAAACGGCCGCTGGATTTTTGGCCTACTTCACTGGAAACGGACAAGTTGGGTTTGACTTGTCAGTGTTCGGTGAAGCGTGGCACATCAATATCACCGAGTGGGTGGGTGTGGGCATTGTGGCTGTGTTTGTCTTGGGTGGGTGCAACGCATCTAATCTCATCGACGGGTTGGATGGATTGCTCAGCGGCACGACGATGATCATTGCGGGCGGCCTGTTGTTGATTTCCCTTCTGATGACCTTGCACCTGACGACGGCCGATCTGGACTTGATGGAGTCAACGCTCACTGAACGAGTTGTCGATTTCGAAGGCATTACGCTTGCGGGTGCACGGACAAGCTTGTGCATGGCTCTGATCGGTGTCACGCTGGCCTTTCTGGTCTACAACTTTAACCCGGCCAAGATCTTTCTTGGCGACACAGGAAGCCTCCTGTTGGGGTATTGCTGTGTGACTATCGTGTTGATGCTCGGCGAGATGGGTCAAACGCACTTTGTGTTGGCAGGGCTCATCGTGTTTGGCTTGCCCATCGTCGATACCGTGCTTGCGATTTTTCGTCGAAAGGCACAAGGACTTCCCGCATCCGCCCCAGATGCCAATCACCTACACCACATTCTCAAACGCTGGTTGGGAACGATCAAACTAGCGGTCATTGGTATGTGGTCCATTGAAGCAGTGTTGGCATCAATCGGTGTGGCGTTGGCGGCGCTCTCATTGACTCATGAACTCCGGGTCATGGTGATCTACATCGTGTTCCTGATGTTGTTTGGAGGGGTCGCGATCGTAGGTGTACTGATGGGACGACGTGCCTTGCGGGCTCAGCGAGGGAAGCAGTGAGCGATCAAACTGTCAGTGTGCTCTTTGTATGCATGGGCAATATTTGCCGTAGCCCGATGGCTGAGTCGCTATTCCGGCACCATGCACGCGAGCGGGGGTTGCTGTCGTGCTTTCGAATCGACTCAGCTGGAACCGGCGGGTGGCATCGCAGTCAGTCGCCCGACGAGCGGATGCGGGAAGTGGGTCATGCTCACGGCGTGCAGGTCCAAGGAGTGGCTAGGCAAATTGACCCAGACGATTTGCATGCCTTTGATCATGTTCTGTGCATGGACAGTGATAATTTGGATGGCGTCAATGAATTGGGAAGTGGAACAGCCGATGTTCGCCTCATGTTGTCACATCATCCTGGGAACGTGCATGATGTCCCCGATCCGTATTACGGTGGTGGGCAAGGATTCGAGACGGTGTTTGAGCTGCTCGATGTCGCGTGCCAACGCTTGCTCGATGATCTGACATCGCGGCATGGGTTGTCGACGTGACGGCGGTCGCCCAGGCGCTCCAATCATTATCACTTCCACCACCAGTGTCCGCGTCATCGCTCGCGGGAGGGTGCATTCACGATGTTCGACTCGTTCGACTGGAAGATAAAACCTCGGTGGTATGCAAAGTCGCATGTGGCGAAGATGGCCGTAGCCAGCTTCTGTGCGAGGATGCGGGTCTGGCACGTCTGGCTCACACTCGCACGGTGCGGGTTCCCTATGTGCATGGTCTTGTCCATCGCTCGCATGAGACGATCTTGGTTATGGAGTATCTCCCCCCAGGAGCCGACGGAAACTGGACACAGGCTGGGCAGCAACTTGGTCAGATGCATCTGGCTAATGTTGGGAAGCGATATGGCGTGGCAGATGACTTTTGGATTGGCGGAACTCGGTTTCAGGGCGGTTGGAGTGATGACTGGTGCGAATGGTTGTCGGAGCACTGTCTAAGTCCATTGGTTCGTTCTTGCCGGGACCAGGGGGTTCTTAATGCCAATGAATGTACATCCATTGGTCGGGTGATTGATGCGCTCCCAAATATTGTGCCGTCCGATCCCACCCCATCACTGTTGCATGGTGACCTGTGGCAGGGCAATCTGCATGTGATGCAGTGCGGTACCGTCGCGTTCATCGATCCTGCATCGTGGGTAGGCGATCCGATGGTTGATCTGGGGATGGTGTCGCTCTTTGGAGGTCTGCCAGCTGGCTTTGTGCAGGCGTGGCGAGCGAGCGGCATTGACCACACTTCTGGACGTGAGCGGATCGCCGCAGGACAACTTCTACACCTGCTCAACCATGTCCGACTTTTTGGTCGATCGTATGTGCCCGGGGTACTGGAACGCGTAGATCAACTCACGTGAGTCAATCGCCCGTGTGATGCCTCGATGCGAAGTCAGCCATGAACTCGGCAAGTTGTTGACAACCAGCAACCGGAAAGGCGTTGTAGACCGACGCGCGAATGCCACCGACGCTGCGATGACCTTTGAGGTTGTGCATGTCGTGCGTGCCTGATTCGGCAATGAACGCTGCGTCCAACTCCGTTGATGGCGTTGTGAAAGGAATATTCATGGTGCTTCGACAGTCGACATCGGAGTGCCCCCGATAGAAGCCACCGGATTGGTCAATGGCGTTGTAGATGACATCAGCCTTGGCGTCATTGTGAGCGGACATGGCCTCGAGGCCGCCGAATCGGAGAATCCACTTGAATACGAGTCCCGCGCAGTAGACAGCGAAGACGGGGGGCGTGTTGTATCGCGATCCTTTGGCTGCATGGATGTCATATCGCAGCATCGCGGGTAATGCTCGGTTGC
The DNA here is from genome assembly GCA_964524945.1 of uncultured Isosphaeraceae bacterium. Taxonomy (GTDB): domain Bacteria; phylum Planctomycetota; class Phycisphaerae; order Phycisphaerales; family SM1A02; genus UBA12567. Next base: position 9,531 of record CAZGFN010000061.1, on the reverse strand, counting down.
ATTGCTCAAGGAGGTCGCGTTGGATGATGGTCAGCGTCACGCCAGCAGGACCGATGTTCTTTTGGGCGCCCGCATAGACCATTGCGTGCGCATTCCAGTCAATCGGTCGACTGAAGATATCGCTGCTCATATCGGCGACCAGTGGGGCCGGAGCCGACGGCGCAGTGTTCCAACGGGTTCCATAGATGGTGTTGTTTGTGCAGTAGCACGCATAGGCGGGGTGATCGCTCCAAATGATCTCATCCTGAGATGGAATGGATCGATATCCACCTTCCTTGCCTGACCAAGCAACATGTACATCTCCAACCATGCGAGCATCTTGGATGGCTTTGCTTGTCCACGCTCCGGTGTCCGCATAGTCGGCCGTTCGACCCTTGGACAACAGATTCATCGGAAGCATTGCAAACTGCATGGAAGCCCCGCCTTGAAGGAAGAGCACTTCAAAGTCATCGGGGATGTTTCCAACTTCGCGGCATGTCGACTCGGTTTCTTCGAATACGCGGTCGATCGACGGGCTTCGATGGCTGTGTTCGAGCACACTGATGCCCGTTCCATCTAGTTCAAGCACGTCCTGAGCGGCCTGCTCCAACACACTTTCGGGTAATACCCCTGGTCCGGCGGAGAAATTCAACGTGGTTCTGCTATTGATCTCAGGAGCGGCGGCGGATGTCATGGTCATTTCTCGTGTGCAATCAGGACATATTGTGAATTGGCGATACTGAAACGCTGAGAATGGCATCGTTGTTGCAAATTCGTTCTAGGCAATCGGCGCTCAGATGGCCGTCGATTTGAATGCGGGCACAGGCAGCCTTGGCACCTTCGTAGATGACGTTCTCCATCTCTTCGACATTCGTGCTCGATGCGCCGATGATCTCAAATACATGTGCCAGTACGCCAGGGCGATTCAGGTGACGGATCGTCAGCAGCGTTGATGCGGCGGTGGAGGATGCGAGATTCACGCAGTTGGGAACCTCGCCAGTGGCCATCCAAGTCGCGAGAACTCGAACCGCCTCGCCAGCAATCGCTTCTTGAGCCTGATCGGTCGATGCTCCCACATGGTGTGTGCCGTAGACGCCTGGCTCATGGACGATGCCATCTTGGAACGTCTTATCGCCTCCCTTGGGTTCGTGCGCAAAGACATCCAAGCCAGCTCGAATGCCTTTGTCATGAATCGCGGCGGTGAGGGCCACGTGATCAATAACAGTTCCGCGACTCGTGTTGATGATTATGGAATCCGGCTTCATTGATTCAAAGAAAGTTTGATCGATCAATTTCTTTGTGCTTGGCGTTGCGGCAACGTTGACAGACACCACATCACTCATTTTGGCAAGATTGGTCAATGACTCGCAGTAACCAACCTCAAGTTCGTCTGCGCGGGTTTGGTCGAGTGACCGACTCCACGCGACGATCTTCATGCCAAAGGCCCGCCCGCGGCGAGCAACTTCCTGGCCAATGCGCCCCAGTCCGACAATGCCAAGCGTTCGTCCGTACAAGCCAGCGGCCTTGGCGTATTCCTTCTTGGACCATGTGCCTGCTCGCAGGTCAGCGGTTTGGTCAGGAATCCGACGATCGCAGGATAGGATCAGGCCCCAGGCAAGTTCGGCAACTGCGATGGCATTCATGCCAGGACAATTAGCAACGGAAATGCCCCGCGCGGATGCAGCGGCAACATCGATCGTGTCGTACCCCGCACCTGCTCGCACCACCAGACTGAGCTTGGTTGCAACAGCAAAGACCTTGGCGGAGAGTTTGGTCGATCGAACAATGATGACATCGGGTTGACATTCGCCGACCGCTTGCACAAGGGCCTCGCCATCAAGCGAAGCGTCCTGCATGATGTTGCATCCGAGCGATCCAAGCATGGACAGTCCGCGTTCGCTGAATGAATCGGCGATGAGTACGGTGGTAGTGGCTGTTGTGGCGGGTGATTCGTCGATGGTGGCATGAGTTTGCATTGGTGCAACTCCAATCAGGTGGAGGGGTCAGGCAACAGAGGTGGTGTGGGAGTCAAGGGCATGAGTAAACAACCCGCTTTGCAGTTTCGGCTCGAACCAGGTCGACTTTGGCGGCATGCATTGTCCGGCATCAGCCACATCAAGTAACTGCTCAATAGTGGTTGGCATCAAGGCAAAGGCGATGCCGCCCGCATCAGCTTTCTGTTCAAGGGCTTCAAGTCCGCGGATACCGCCGATGAACGAGATTCGTTTGTCGGTTCGTGGGTCGTTGATGCCAAGTACAGGGGCGAGTACGCGGTCCTGAAGCAGCGACACATCAAGCGATCCGATCGGGTCAGACCAATCGACCGTAGCTTCGTCTATCGACAGGGTGTACCACAGACCGCCGATACGAACACCAAAGTTGCACGGTCGGTCGGGAGTGGGATCATCTGTCTCAAGCAATTGGCCCACGCGACTGATCGCTGCTATGACATCCTCCTTGTTGCGATCGCCAAGATCGATCACGGCTCGGTTGTAAGGAAGAATGGTCAATTGACTCGACGGGAAGAGTACAGATAGAAACCAGTTGTACTCTTCGGTGCCGTTATGTGTTGGGTTGTGCGCTGCGCGTACAGCAGCAGCGCGTTCGGCGCTGGCGCTGCGATGGTGTCCATCGGCAACATAGGCCAGGGGAACGGTCTCGAAGAGATCGACGTATCGCTGGGCGTTGGGCACTTGCCACGCGGTATGCGTCACCCCATCGGGAGTCACAAAGTGATAGAGGGGCCGATGTGTTGAATCGTCCCCGACGACGGCATTGATCTCATCATTGTCGCGGTAGGTCAGAAAGACGGGACCTACATGCGCGTCAAGTGTCAGCAGATGCCTTGTGCGGTCGTCTTCTTTGTCCGGACGGGTTGTTTCGTGTTTTCGAATAATGTCCTGTCGGTAGTCGTCAACATGACAGCAGCACACAAGCCCGATTTGACTACGCCCTTTCCAAGTCTGTCGGTAGAGAAAGACACTGGGCGTATCCTCACGAACCAGCGAGCCACGTTCAAGAAGCGCAGCAAGTCCAGCAGCCGCTGCGTTATAGATTTCGTCGGCATAAGGGCTGGTGTCAGCAGGAAGATCAATCTCAGGGCGAATGACATGCAGGAATGAATCCGGATTGTCTTGAGCCAATGCACGGGCTTCATCAGTAGTGATGACGTCGTAGGGTGGCGAGGACACCCTCGATGCCTGCGGCGTCGATGGGCGGATGGCTTCAAAGGGTTTGATTCTGACCATGTCTGTGATCTCCAAACAATGAAGTGCGAACCGAGGATTCTAACAGTGGAACACACTTGTCTGTGGGGCAAAGTGACCGCAATGATGCCTACCATACGGTCCATGCCGATGACTTCGCCATTGTGCCAGTCGATGCTCAACCATGAACTCGCGCAGGTGTTGTATACACAGTCGCAGCGACAGTGGTTTGAGGAGAAGTGGATGAAGATTCGTGGGGCTACAAGTGAACGCGTTGATGGTGCCGCTTGCATAGGTCCAAGCCCGTCAGACCCTCAATCACCCGCTTGAGGCGCTGCCTGCGGTCACGGCGAGTCAGCTGGTAGTTCGGATTGGGGGTAAATGTGGTATTAGCGGTGTTGGCGAGCCACTCCTGCATGATCGCTGGGTGGGTGCCTTCAAACGGCTTGAGAATGGTCTGGTCGACATTCTCATACGGGCTTGCCTGCTCGCGTGGGGTACCCCAGTATCCACTGACCTGTTTGGCCTTTTGATGGTGTGAGTCGACTGGACGTACCCACCCATAGTGGTGAATTGTTGCTGGGGTCTCGACAGCGCGGGGGTATCGCCCCTTCTTGTTCTTGTCCATCACGATGAAGTACAGACCGCCAGGTGAAATCACGCGGATGTCGTGATTGCGAACCATGCGTGGTTCAACGCGATACCAAGCCGGTCCGGTCGCCAACAGATCGGGTGTGCCATAGAAGTGGTTGTAGGTGAATGCGATTGCTTCAGCGCGGGGGTCACGGTCAGCCTGCTCCGCCAGATCGCGGATGCCTTCGATATCGTCTTCATGCAAGACTTCATCGCCTTCTAGGTAGAGCGACCACGCTCCAGTGGTGTTGAACAGTCCGACCATCTTCTGCTGCCCGTAGACAAACCCTCGCCCGGTGGCACCATTCCACTGGGTGTCAATAATCCGAATACGTTGGTCATCGATGCCTTCGATGGCCTCGCGGGTCCCATCATCGCTTGGTCCCAATGCCACGATGTACTCGTCCACCAGCGGCAGGGCCGACTTGATGCTCTCCACAAAGGGGTAGGCCAACTGGACGCCATTTCGCAAAAAGGTGAAAGCGCTGATTCGCATGGGTGGGGAGTGTAAAGCCCCGCGGCCATCCGTGGGGTAGGTTTGTAACGGTTGAAACGGCAGCATCTTATAGATCTGGTTCGGAAAAACCTCTCAAGATTACAGCATGACTGAATCAACATCGCGGCCATGACGATTGTGTAGGCGTACCCGATATTCAGCTCTGGTGCATCCCAAGGACCGCGTGGGTTGTTGGATCACCAGATGGGAGCTCTTCAAGAAAATGACTTATCTCTCTCGCAGTGCCCGCAAAGGCTTCACCCTCATCGAAATTCTCATTGTCGTTGTGATTCTCGGCATTCTGGCCGCCATCGTGGTTCCCCAGTTCACCAACGCCGCGGATGACGCATCCATCAGTTCTGCTCGCACGCAGCTTCAGTCAATGCGAAGCCAGATCGAGCTTTTCTACTCGCAGAATGGGGCTTATCCCGCAGACGCGACTTGGAAGACTCAGCTGAACACTGGTGGTTATCTCCGAAGTGCCACCGTCGATTGGCCCGCCAGCTTCGCCGAAGTCTATGCCAGCGGTGCCCTCAGCCTGACCTACTCGGGTTCGGGTGATGTGGACGGCGATGGTACCGGTGGCACCGCCTTGGACATCGCAGCGGTCGCCGCTTGGTGAGCCTGCCCTTCGGTGGCCTCTGGCCATCACCTCAGGAATGAGCACATCTCGGGCACCGGCCAGAGGGGTCCGGTGCCCGAGTTGCCTTTCCATAAAAACGCCTTTGATCCGTTTCCTTCGCCAATTAGAGACCTTGATCTGGGTGATCTCGCCCGTAGCAGCGGGTTCGACTCCAGACCCCCCCTCGGCAGCGCCGATGGCAGAGAAGCCGCAAGGAGGCGCAACCACTATGAAACGAATGACCCGCGAAACCTACCTCTCCACCATGCTCACTGTGGTCGCAACACTGCTGACCATCGATGTGGGCACCCGCTTGGCCGCAGATCCACCAACGATGGTGGCTACCGCGACGGCCCAAACGGCCCCCAAAGCCCCTCAGCGTGGAGCCGGGGCTACTTCAACCCAGGCCTTTGAGCAGCGGCGAGCCATGATCTCGCTGCTTGAAGCACTCACTGGAGAGGTCAAGGCCCTCCGCACCGACCTGAAAAAGGGCGGCATCAAAGTCAAAGTCTCGGAATCTGTTAAACGGTGATTCGGTCAGCGACCAATCCGGTACGCAGTGGATTCACCCTGCTTGAGGTCATGATCACCTTAGTGCTCATGAGTATCTCGGGCATTTTGATCGTGCCACACCTAGCCGATCGCGGTGGACTTGAAGTGCAGGCGGCCGTGCGGCAGCTTGTTTCCGATGTGTCATGGGCGCAATGTGATGCCGTGGCAAGTCAGCAGTATCGCCGGTTGCATTTCTATTCAGATGGCCGTGGCTGGTGCTTGATCGACGTCACTGACGCCACATTCTCGGATGCCTTTGACGAGGCCACGGCGACCTACGCCGACGACCCATGGCGGACCCGTCGCAGCGAAGGCGACTTCATTGTTGACTTTGACAGCGATGACCGTTTCAAGGAAGTACAGGTTTCAAGCGTCTCGGTCAGCGAGGGTGGCCGCGACGTGACCTTCGATCGACTCGGTGGCACCGTGTCGTCGCCAGGACTTGGCGCTGGTGGTGTGACCATTGAACTATCTGATGGCTCGACTACTTGGAAGGTCGACCTGGCACCAGTGACCGGCCGCGTGGCTGTGTCCAAGGTGCTCTGACAGGAGGCATGACGTGCGATTGCTGGCAGGATCACAACGAGCGAGTACGGGGCACATGGGGATTGCCTTCGATGAAGATGGCATCCGCATGCTGCAAGTGCGTGAACATCGCGATGGTTTTGGCGTGACCGGTGCTGGCTGGATTCCCCATGTTGAAGAGCGCGTAGGCAATTTGTCCGACGCCATTCGGGCTGCCTTCATTCACGGAGGCTTTACAGGGCGTCGCTGCGTCGTGTGTTTGCCGCGGAGTGAAGTGTGGACCCAATTGTCTCGATTCCCAGACATGCCCGAGTCCGAATTGTCCGAAGCCGCCTCTTGGGAGGCCGCTGAGCGATTTGGACTCTCTCGTGATCAAATGCAGTGTGACTGGTTGCCCGTTGGAAACAGTGAAGGGGGTCGACAGGAGGTCTTGCTTGTCGCGGCGCCCACTGATCGTCTCCAGCCACGGCTCGAAGCAATTCTCGATGCCGGTCTGCGCCCCGTCGCAGTAGACACCGACTTTGGTGGCTTGGCTCGACTCTTCAGTCGCCGATACCGCCGAGACGCCGATCAATCATCGGCCCGTGTTGTGTTGGACGTTGGTCCAAGTGGTTCGACCCTGCTCGTTCTGGCGGGAGCACGAACAACATTTTGCAAGGCACTTGCCATCGGCGGCTGTCATTTTGATGCCGCTGTGGCTGAGCATCTTGACCTAGAGGAATCTGCGGCACGAGAGCTTCGCTGGGCGCGACTCGAGGGCGAGACATCCATGGATGCAACGACAGATGCAGCAGTGACAACTGCAACTCGCAGTGTCGTTGCAGAACTGGCACGTGAAGCCATGCTGTGCTTGCGGCACTACAGCGTATCTGTTCGTGGTGGTCGCCCCGATTACGTTGTGTTGTCCGGGTGCCATGCTGGCGAACCAGGCTTGGCCGAAGCACTTCGAAGTGCGTGCCGAATGGATGTACGGGAAGATGATCCCGCGGGCACACTACAAAGCATGTCAGACGAAATTCGCATCCAGACATCAGGATGCTGTGGCCCCATCGGTGGTTGGGCATCTGCGGCGGGTTTGAGTTGCCGTGGCACGGGGCAAGGGCGTTCTGCGGGGAGGCGTGCCGCATGATGCAGCATCCACTGAATTTGATGCCCGAGGAAATTCGCGCACGAGCCGAGGCCGGGCAGCGACTTCGTCGAACGATCACGATCTGCCTGTCGGTTCTTCTGCTGGCTGGTGGTATGGCAACGTGGTCTCGCATTCGCTTTGAACAAGCCGGTTCTCAACTGAGTCGTCTCGAAGCGTTGGCGCAGCAATCCTTGGACTTGGAGTCACAAACAGTCAGATGCCTTGCTGTCGCCAAGGCCATTGAACGTTCTATGGTGGAGTACCAAACTGTTGCGTTGCCTGTTCCGGTGTCTTCGCTGATGGCTGGACTGGTTCGAGTATTGCCAGAGGGTGCATCACTCGACGCTATCAGCCTGCACTACGACGATGGCACGCGGCTTATTGGGGATGATGAATCACACCGCCGGCTGAACGGACACATCGAAGGTTTTGCAGTGTCTGATGAAGCGGTGGCGACTTTGGCCAAACGTCTTGAGCGTCTGGCTCCATTTGAAGGCGTTCGCCTTGAAGGGAGCCGTTCGCGGAGTATCCGTGGCCGTAGCGCCCGTGGTTTCACGCTGATCTTTTCCGTTGATCTGGATCAGCCTTGGTTGGTTCGGAGCAATGAACTGCCGCCGGATGGTTCAAATTATGCGTTGATGGAAGGTGTGGGGCTGGAGGTACAACACCCATGACTCAAGCACAGACGCAGCGGTGGTGCATCGCAGGTGCCGTAGCAGTTGCTGCGGCGCTGACTTGGTGGTCGACCTGGCCAAATTGGAAGCAGGGTGATCAGCGACTCACGCGATCAGCTGAATTAGCTATGAAAGTAGCTGGCATGGACGCGGCCGAGGCACAACTGGGCGTGACCACCGAGCGACTTGCCAAGGCGCGAAAGTCGCGTGAATATCGCTGTCGCGTTGTTCCAGAAGTTGCCGACGTGGCTGGGCTCATGCAGGAATTGTCGCTTCCGGTTGATGGGCAGCGTGTGCGTGACCAGACCTTTGCAGTGGTCGATCGTCCGGAACGCGAAACCGAACACCTTGAACTCTTACCGCTTCGTATGGACTTGGAAGCAGACTTCTCATCTGTGTGGACGGTGCTCGACCGAATCGAGCGTCTTCCAAGGCTGGTGCGGGTATCTGGGCTGGACATTTCTCTGGCAGATGACGCAAACAAGCAGAACACCCGTGAACTGTTACAGGCCTCATTGTCACTGGATCTGGTGTATGCCCCGGTGGATCTACAGGAGGCTGGTCAATGAATAAGATGATGCTGCACCTGCGCCGATTCGGCGTTCGCATGACTGCCGATCGAAAGCGATTTGGCTTGCTGTGCACATTGCTTGCTGTGGCGATGTTGTTCTGGACGCGGTTGATCGTGATCAAGCAGATTCCACGCACCGCACTTGCCGATGAGGCGGCGATGATGATTGCTGCCGATTCTTCGGACGCATCCGCATTGCCACGAACGCCAGTCGAAGTCATCTTGCCAGCGCGACCACTTCGGGACCCGTTCATGGTCAGCGATACGTGGTTCCCGATTCCTGAGGATGTCTCTGATGAATCCATGCTGGCTTCGACGCCGAACACGGCCGTTGATCCAAAGACCTCCTTGCAAGGGCTCCGTTTGGAAGCGGCCATGCCCCCAGCGCTGGCGGTCATCGACGGACGCACACGCAGGCCTGGCGAATCACTCACTGGAACCGATGGTGTGGTCTTCAAAGTCATCGAGATTCGAGGAAGGACGGTGCTACTGGAACACGCTGGGGAGCAGTACCAACTATCCATGAGCACCGGCAAGGACCGATAAGGAGAAGGGAGAAGGCATGAGGACAAATGAACCGATACCGACTCACGATGCGCCTGTTGCTGCCCGCTGTCATTGTGTTGACTTCGCCCGTCTTGGGCCAGAGCGAGGACCCTGCGCCGACCGATAATCCACCTGTTGCTCAATCTCCTGCAGAAGAAGTGCAGGTTGAGACACCGCCGACGCCGGTTGCCGATGCGACTGAGACGTCGCCTTCGAGCCCGCAGGGGTCATTTAAGTCCACCCTGAGCGAGGCCGATGATGGGGGCCGCATCGTCACCAATGGCGATTCGGATGTCGAAGCAACCGATTTCGGCACCTTCAATCTCAATGCTCGTGACATTGATCTGACGCAGATTCTCGAGATGCTCTCGGAAGTTTCGCGGCGAAACATTCTGGCCGGACCAGACGTCACCTCGACGGTGAGCGTCAACCTATATGACGTGACGTTCGATGAGGCGCTGCTTGCGGTTCTTGAGGTCGGGGGCTGCGCATCGCTCAAAGAAGGCAACTTCATCTACGTACATCCCAGGGCCGAAGTGGATGCGATTCACGAAGCGAGGCGTCGCCCCGAGACCCGCGTGTACGACTTGTTCTACAT
>CAZGFN010000060.1:0-13670 GCA_964524945.1 uncultured Isosphaeraceae bacterium | reverse complement strand
TAGTAATGTCCAAACCCGGATAGCCCTAATGTACGAGGGATATGTAGGAGAAAATCTATAATTAAGGCCAAGTAGTCCTGAATTGAGTACTTCATGGGGCACATGGCCCAAACTCCGTCAACAAGATGAGCAGATCCGACACATCAATGGTCGCGTCGCCATTCAAATCAGAAGCCTCAGAAACGCTGTTTCCAGCGGCCAAAGGTCCCCAAACGCCCAGCAAGCCGAGCAGATCGGCCACACCGACGTCCGCGTCATTCTGGACATCACCTAGGCAACTCATAGGTGCCACCGCGGCCCGATACCCCGCTGTCACCACCGACATGGTGTCGTGGGTCTGGGCATTGTCGGCCACCGCGGTGCCCGTCCACTCCCCGTCGTACTCAATATCGGGGTTGGAGAGGTGTCCGACACGAGTGTAGTCCACCTGTGGAAGTGGGTCTGAACTACCGTCTGTGTAGGCCATGATGGACCGCCAGTTGCCAGTATCACCGAAAAATCGATGCCCAAAGCTGTAGGGATACAAACTGTTTCCTCCAGCACATGAGCCAGGATGATTGGCGTCGTGGCAGCAGCCCATGATGTGGCCAAGTTCGTGTGTGAACGAATATTGAATGTCGGCGCAGTAGTCGCGAACCACGGCGAAGGCCGAGGTCGGGGACCCGACCGAATCATTCTTAATCGTGTAGCCCAGCCCGCACCCGCCAGAGTCCTCGACAATCAGTACCACGATGTCGGCCCCCGTATCGTCTCGCCACGTGTGCACATCATCCATAAAACCATCTGCGGTCCCGGCAAGTCGGCTCAAGTGGGTGCTGTAACTTCCAGATTCCAAGTAAGGCACCTCGCCAGTCCCGACAAGGCGAATCCGCGTGGTCGTGTCGCTGTCGCGATACACATCATTGGACTCATTGATCCATCCGTAGATGGCTGTTTCCATCGCACCGGTACTACCGGCATTGACGCGGGCGAGATTGGTATACGCCACAAAAACATCTACCGGGCCTGCCCCAGACACCACCGCCTCGTCGCCATCGCTTGCCGGCGCATCGCCACCACCACCCGAATCGTCACCATCGATCCCAACAGAAGGGCTCGGTGGGGTGACCGTATCGGTTTCACATCCACCCAGCGATGCTGGATCCAGTTCGGTGATCTTTGAGGTGCCGTCCGGAGCCTCCTGCACGATGAACGTGCCGTATTTGGGAGATCGCACCACCGCCCGGATGTGCCCCTTCCACTGCTGTGCTCGAATCGAGCCTTGCGGATCGCCCAAAATGCCCGATTGTGCCCAACCGCCAGGGGCCAACATGAGCTTCAGCGGGACATCAGCCTGCACTTGCCGACCCTTAGTCAGTTCAATGCGTGCCAACCCCGACGGCTTTCGAGCTCCTTGCAGGCTTCCCTCAGCCTGCAACGGTGCCTTCGCAGCCATCGCTGCGCCGCCAAGAGTCCCCAAAAGTGCGATTAACGTGCAGAATGGTCGAAAATGAGGCATTCGGGCTCCAAAAATTAAATCATCACAAACGATGACCCGCCCCCTCTATGCAGTACAACGCCGGTTATTTGCCAGTGTTCGATGAAGAGAACCCATTCGATGAAGAGAACCCATATAAATAGATTTTACTTCAGGGAATCTCCTCATCCAATTGTGCAAACAGTTGTGTATTTGATGAATCCGTGCCAAGTTAACCCCGGAGCCGAACCGGATGTGGCCGGTGTACGGACACAAAGGGCGTATGGTGGGTGCACTGGCACCCCGTTTGGAGAGTGTGTTGAAGACCACAAAAAGCTGGATTCGCTCATTGGCGGCCCTTATCGCTGTGTTGGCGCCGGCCATTTTGATGGCAGGCCCCGCGGGGCTGTCTCACGGCCATGTCCCAGCAGCGGCCATCGACCTAGTGGTGATGCCTGGAATCGATCTACCTTCCATCAACGCTCAAGATGACCGCCGAGACGCCATGGGGCTCCCACTTCGAGTGGCCATTCCCAACGAGTGCTCCATTACCCCAGCTACGCGAGGCACCTGGGAACACCTAGCGAATGACCGCATGATGTGGCGGCTCAGGGTGCACTCCCCAGGCGCCGCCCACCTGAACTTCGGGTTCGAACACATCGAGCTGCCCCACTCGGCGTCGTTGACGATCTACAGCCTCGATGGCTTGGATGTCACCGATACCTATGTCCGCGGCGACCTGCCTGTGGGACAGTGGTGGACCCGCGTGATCCTCAGCGATGACGTAGTCATCGAGGTCACGGTCGACTCACAACAATACGCCGATGTCAAAAATGGTCTGCGCCTAAGCTGGATCAACGAGGGCTACCGTGGGCTGGGCGCCGCCCCGCATCGCGGCTCAAGCGAGTCGTGCAACATCGATGTCGTCTGCGAAATGGGCGACACTTGGTGGAATGAAATTCCATCCGTCGGTGTCTACACGGTGCAGGGCTCCTGGACGTGCACGGGCGTTATGGTCAACAACACCGCGGAAGACCAACGACCGCTCTTCATGACGTCCGACCAATGCGGCATCAACAACGGTAACGACCAATCAGTGGTCATCTACTGGAATCATCAGAACTCCTGCTGCCGCACACCTGGAAGCGGTGATAGTGGGGGTTCGGGCGATGGGCACTTGCAACACGTGAGCTCCGGCACCACCTTCCTCGCGGACAATTCCTTCTACGACGCCACCATTGTCGAACTCAACACCGCACCATCTGCCTCATGGGGCGTGACGTTTGCAGGTTGGTCGCGAACGAACATGCCAAGCAACGGCGCAGGTATTCATCACCCCGAGTGCGCCGAAAAACGAATCAGCTTCCCAGATACCACCTCCGGCGCCGGCCAGTACTGGCGGGTCAACTGGGGAGATGGGCGAACAGCACCAGGCTCCAGTGGCTCGCCACTGTTCGATTCCAACCATCGCGTCATTGGCCTACTGTGTTGTGGTAGCTCGTACTGTTGGAATGATGACGACGACTACTACGGTCGAAGTTTCGGGGGCGCGTGGCCGGACTTCTCACCTTGGCTCGATCCGGTGGGGTCGAATCCAGCCTATCTGGACACACTCAACCCCGATGGAGGAGGCGACCCGCAAGGCGCCTGCTGTACTCTGGGCACCTGCACCTACGTCACAGCCCACGACTGCACAATTGCTGGGGGCACATGGCAAGGCGAGGGCACCTCGTGTGCAGGCAACCCGTGTGACCCCCACAACGGCGACCTCTGCGAAACAGCACAGGTAGCTTCTGAAGGGGCCAACGCATTCGATACGTCCTCCGCCACCGACAGTGGGTATGCCCAGCCAGATGAAGACCAGTGTCCAGATACCTATTTGGACTGGGACGACAGCCCCGATCACTGGTTCCGCTGGTTACCTCCGGGGACCGGAACACTCACGATCGATACATGCGATGCCAGTTCCTACGACACATCACTCGTGCTCTACGAAGGCCTCGACTGCAACAGCCTGACTCAGATCGGGTGCAATGGTGATGAAGACGACCCCCCTGACGAATGCCAAGACTACGTCAGCTCCATCATGGACATCCCGGTCACCACCGGTGAAACCTACTGGGTACGAATCGGTGGATGGCAGGGCGCTACAGGATCCGGCACTCTCAACATCACCTATGACGGAACACTTGAAGCCACCGGCGGCTGCTGTTCGGACGAGGAGTGCGCAATTCTAACTGGGCCCCAGTGCACAGCAGTTGGGGGCAACTACCTTGGTGATGACACCACCTGCTTGGGCGACCCCTGCAACAGTTCTGAAGACACCGGCGCCTGCTGCATCGGCGGCGTGTGTTCAATCGAAACGCAGAGTAATTGCGAACTGCTCGGAGGTAACTTCACCAGTGTTGGCGTCGACTGCTCACCTAACCCGTGCGGAACCACTGGCGAAAACGTTGCCATCCGCTGGTCGGTCGTCGGAACCGATCTGGTCAGTACCGCCGGCGATACATGGACCGTCGATATCTACGCTCAACTCCCCGAGTTGTGGCGACTTGATGCAGTTGCTGGCAATTCCTTGCAGCTCAAGACCATCGCATCGACGACGTCCTTCTATCAAGATCCATACGGTGGTGCGACGAGCACGGCGATCAACCCCGACTTCTATCCGCTGGCCCCAGACTTGCAATGGGACAGCCGTGTGACCATCGGGTGCATCGACAATTCTGGTGACCCCTTCGGCGAAAATACGCTTGGCGACATTGGTATCGACTGGACCGATTTCGAGGATGGCGGCGATCTAAGCGTTGATGACGGCACATGGTTCATTCTTCCCGTCGATGCGCAAGGAGAGAGCACCAGTTTCACCGACAGCAACTGTGATGATCGCAATGGAGTCCTCATCGCGCGCTTGACAAGTTTGGAACACAGCAGCGAAATCCTCTTCGATGCACTCTTCCAAGGACGCGATACCAGCGACAGCACTTGGCAAGACACCGCTTCGGCCACCATCGTCTGGAACGGCGAAACCGATTGCAACACCAACGGCATCCCTGATGCCTGCGACATTGCCAACGGTGACAGTGATGACGACAACGGCAACGGCATCCCGGATGAGTGTGAAAGCGATTGCCCGGGCGATTACGACGGCGATGGCGATAGCGATGTCGATGATGTGCTCTGGATCATCACTGGCTTTGGAACCGAGTACGACATCGATGATCTTCTGAACTGCCTTGCCGACTTCGGGTGCTAATCTGCCTATATAAAAATAATTGGCCGCCGGCCAATTTATCTTCATTATTGTCAGGCACTTACATTGCCCCCAAGACCTGATTGCCCCCCCAAGGACCGATCCGGCTGAATTCAAAGCCTCGCACGGAACTTAGGGCACAAAAAAACCGAATCTACCTGTGGGCAAACGGCCTGTTTGGGCCTAGTTTTGAGAGTCCGCCCCTTGTGGTATTCAAGAGGAGTTTTCCATGCATCGTTCCGTCATAGTAGGCACCAGTCTGGTCGCCCTCTTGGCTTGCACTTCAGCCTCCACAGCCTCCACCAATGGACTGGCCATCGGCCACGTGCCGCTGCCTGCTGTCGACCTCATCGAACTGGTCGGCCCGGACTACAACTGGCTAGACGCAGATGATCTGCAACGGAACGAACTCAACCTCACAGCTCGATTTGCAGTTCCCAACTCGGTGGACATCTCACCGGCTGATCGCGGCAGTTGGGAACACCTGCAAGATGGCCGGATGATGTGGAGACTCCGAGTCTTCTCGCCAGGCGCGTACCACATCAACTTCGGCTTTGGCACGTTCGTACTGCCCGACTCGGCGGAACTGACCATCTATTCCGCCGACGGCCGCGACATCATGAACACACTGACATCGATGGACAATCCCGCAAGCGGTGAATACTGGACACGTGTCATTCACGACGAAGAAGTGGTCATCGAAGTATCGGTCGACCCCGATGAACGTCAAGCACTGATGGATGGCTTGGTCATCACATCAATCAACGAGGGGTACCGCGGTCTTGGCGCGCCTGAAAACCGCGACGAAGATCATGGCAATAACCGCGGCTCTTCCGAGAGTTGCAATGTCGATGTCATGTGTCCCCTTGGCGACGACTGGTGGGATGAAATTCCAGCCGCCGGCGCCTACACCATCAGCGGCCAGTGGACCTGCTCGGGCACGATGATCAACAACACCAACGAAGATGAGACCCCGTATTTTCTCACGGCCAACCACTGTGGTATCTCGTCAGGCAACGACCAGTCGGTCGTCGTGTACTGGAACCACCAGAATAGTTTCTGCCGCACAGGAAATTCCAGCGGTAACAACGGAAACGGCAACTACAACAGTTACACCTCCGGCTCAACCTACCTGACAAGCAACAGCAACACGGACTTCTGCCTGATCAGGCTGAACAACGACCCAAATCCGTCTTGGGAAATCACCTTTGCCGGCTGGAACCGCACCAACAGTGGTGCTTCTGGTGGCGTGTGTATTCACCACCCCAACACGGCCGAGAAACGGATCTCATCCGTGGAACAGTCATACAGCAGCGGTCAATACTGGGGAATCAACTGGGACGAAGGTCGAACCTACTACGGTTCCTCAGGCTCGGGCCTCTTCAACAGCAGCCACCAACTCATCGGCGCCCTGTGCTGCGGAAATTCCTTCTGCACCAATGACGACGATGATTACTTCGGCAAGTCGCTCTACCAGTCATGGAACCTGATGGCTTCCTACCTCGATCCCGCCGGAACCGGCACCAATTCGCTCAATACACTCAATCCGTATGACGGCGGCGGCAACGGCGGCGTCTGCTGCCTTAACGGGACCTGCTACATCGTCAATGAAACGAGTTGTGGCAATGCTGGAGGCACTTGGCACCCTGGCCAAACCTGTGGCACCGTCGACTGCTCCAACCCAGATCCCACCGGCGGTTGCTGCGTGGGCACCTCCTGTTCTATCTCGACAGAGGCCAATTGCAGCGGCACCTATCTTGGTGATGACACAGACTGCTCCGACGATCCATGTGCAACTGACCCAGAGGGCGCATGCTGCTTTGGTGCCAACTGTGTGATCTATACCGCTGCAGATTGTTCCGCCGCCGGCGGCACCTACCTCGGCGATGAATCAACGTGTGCCGGCAGCCCCTGCGGCAGCGGCGATATATCCTTGCACTGGAATGTCGTTGGCGTTGACCTTGTCGAAGGCCAGAGCGCTTCCTACACAGTCGATGTTTATGTGGAAGTCCCAGAAGGATGGCGCATCGACGCCGTGGCGGGCAACTCCAACCAACAGAAGACCATCTCATCGAGCACCTCCTTCTATCAGGATGAGTACGGCGGTCCGACCAGCGCTTCGATCAATCCGGCCTTCTACGACTTGGCTCCAAACCTGCGATATGACTCCCGTGTCACCATTGGTTGCATGGACAACTCTGGCGACCCATTCCCTGAGAATGCACTTGGCGACATTGGCATTAACTGGGATAACTTCGAAGCTGGCGGCGACCTGAGCGTCGACAACGGCACGTGGTTCATCATCCCAACTGATTCCCAAGGCGACAGTATGACCTTCACCGATGCCAGTTGTACTGACCACAACGGTGTGCTCATTGCCCGGCTGACAACGATGGAGCATGACAGTGTGATCATGATCGAAGCCCTGCTTCAGGGGCGAGATGCTGTGGGCGTCAGCTGGCAGAATACTGCCGAAGCCTTCCTCTTCTACAACGGTGAACTTGATTGCAATAGCAACGGCTCACCCGATACCTGTGACATCGCAAACGGCAGCAGTGCCGACAACAACGGCAACGGCGTACCCGACGAATGTGAAACCAACTGCTCAGGCGACTTCGACGGCGACGGTGACACCGATGTCGACGACATCCTCGAAGTCATCAACGGCTTTGGCAGCCTCTACGATGTCGACGACCTGCTTGAGTGCATTGCTGACTTCGGCTGCTGACGCCGGACCAACACCGTGTTCATCACCACCCGCCGGTCACTCTTTGGAGTGGGCGGCGGGTGTCATTCTTGGCCGAAGCCGCCCCCGCCTGGCGTCTCGATCGTGATGATGGTGTTCGCATCGACTGGCACGCGAAAAGTTCCGCCCAACGGTTGCCCATTCCCACTTCCAACTTGAATGAACTGCTGGCCGGACATCCCGGAACCACCACCATAAATACCCGGAGGTCCCGCCTTCCGCCGGCCAGACAGCAGCGATACCTCCGCCTCTTGGAGAAATCGAAGCGACCGAACCACACCATCGCCGCCGGCGTGCGAACCGAGGCCACCGGACCCACGACGAATCGCAAATTCTTCAAGCCGAATCGGAAACCGGTCCTCCAACACCTCTGGATCAGTCATGCGACTATTGGTCATGTGGGTATGCACACCGCTGGCCCCATCAAAGTGCTCACCCGCCCCACCCCCACCACAAATGGTTTCGTAGTACTGCCAGTTGGCCGTTCCAAACGTCAAGTTGTTCATCGTCCCTTGGGAGCCCGCTTGCAACCCAAACGCCATCAAGAGCGCATCAGCAACAATCTGACTGGTTTCGACATTACCCCCCACCACGGCGGCTCCTGCCAAGGGCGACAACATACTTCCCTTAGGGATGCGAATTTCAACTGGATCAAGACACCCGTCGTTCAGAGGAATATCATCGGCGACCACACATCGCAACACGTACAGCACCGCGGCTCGCACTACAGCCTCAGGCGCATTGGTATTGCCCGGACGCTGCGGCGACGTGCCTGCAAAGTCGATCCGGATTCCATCTGCGGTTGGTTCAATCTCAACACACACACAGCCAGCATCGTCGGTGGACACCTCCGCACGTCCACGGGGAAATCGAGCGATCGCTTCTCGCACACACCTGGCCGCATTGGCCCGAATGGCCTGCATCGATTGTGCCAGACCATCACTGCCAACTTCCGCTGTCAACGCTTCCAGCAGCGTCCGGCCACGGGCGTTGGCCGCCAACTGTGATCGCAGATCATCCAGCACCACCGATGGAAGTCGTGCAGGGTAGGTCGACTCGGTCAAGGCAGACACAATGGCGGCTTCTTGCAGCACTCCGCGTATCAACACTGGCACCGCATCAAATACCACGCCTTCCTCATCGATCTGCGTCGAGTCTGGCGGCATGGATCCTGGTGTTGTTCCGCCAACATCCACATGATGCGCGCGGCTCGCGACGATGAATGACAATTGGCCGCGTTCAAATACCGGCGACACGACAGTCAGATCTGGAAGATGGGTTCCTCCAGTAGCGGGGTCGTTGATCAGATAGGCATCCCCGTCACGCATCGTGTCGCCGTGTACCTCCAGTACCCGCGACACACTGGCGCCCATCGATCCCAGATGCACAGGAATGTGTGGTCCGTTAGCGACCAGACCTCCCGCCGTATCAAAAATGGCGCATGAGTAGTCCTGCCGCTCCCGGATATTGATACTCGTAGCGGTGTGCCGCAGCACCGTTCCCATCTCACGGCAGATTGACAGGAATCGCCGATTGAAGACTTCAATGTGCGCCGGGTCACTGGCGTCAAAGGTTTGCCGAGTATCAGACGGTCCGTGCGTGGCAAGGAGCGATCCATCCGCACACCGCGTCGCGTGCCAGCCCGGCTCAATGATTGAAGTCGCGCCATCGTGAATGATGACGGCCGGCCCTTCGACCGATTCAAACCCGTCGTCACGCAGAACCGGCACATTTTGCCATTCACCTTGGACCCACATTCGTGTGTCACTAGGCGTGTGCTTGTGCTGCGAGCGGGTCGCTGTGGACTCGGAGTCGTGGTGAAGTGATCGCTGCACCTCCACAGACTCGATAATCAAATCGTCCAGTGCCTCAAACCCAAATCGTGATCGAGATGCGTTGCGAAATGCCCCGGCCATATCCGCTGCCGTAGACAGCGGCACCATGATCGATTGATCCCAGCCAACGGCCCGAATCGCCACCCCAATGATTTGCTCCGAGTCATGCACGCCCGCCGCCATCAGTTCCTCGCACGCCGATGTGTCCGCGATCGCAATCATTTCACCAAGTTGGTCCATGCCAGCATCGTCCAAGGGCTGTTCCACACTTCGGCGCCGTACCGCCGAAATCGGCGCCGCGGCGATGCCAACGGCCGACAACACGCCCGCCTCCCGAGGGAACAAGACCTGTGGCATTCCCAGTCGCTGCGCGACTCGACACGCGAGTTGTCCACCAGCACCACCGAACGCAACCAGTGCCGCCTCGCGAGGATCGTGCCCCTGTTGTACGGACACTTCGCGTGTTGCCGCTGCAATGCGTTCGACCGCAACATTCAACAAACCTGCAGCGGCATGGGTGATACCTTCCACGCCTGCAGTCATGGAGATTTCTCGCAGCACGGTGGTCGACGCATTCGCATCGAGCGGCTCATCCCCAGATGGACCGAAACGATTTGGCATGGCAACGATAGGCAAACGGCCCAGCACAACATGGCAATCCGTAATGGTCGCAGGCCCACCGCGGCCATAACACGCCGGCCCCGGATCGGCACCGGCGCTATCTGGTCCAACCCGCAATCGACCACCCTTGGCCGAACAGATCGAACCACCTCCAGATGCCACTGTGTGAATAGCGAGCATGGGCGCAGCGATCCGTACGCCAGCCACCACCGTCTCGCTCACTCGTTCAAGCGTACCGCTCGACCATGACACATCAGTACTGGTTCCGCCCATATCAAATGCCACAATCTTGTCGAGACCATGCGTGCGGGCCACCACCTGCGCGCCAATCAAGCCGCCAGCAGGTCCAGACAAAATGGCACTGCTCCCACGAAACCTCGTAGCAACGACCAGTCCGCCATTGCTCTGCATGCAGTACATCGGCGCGCCACCAACAGACTGTGTGATGGCATCAACCGCGTCGCGAAGCATCGATGTCAGCGACGCATCGAGCGACAGTGTGTCGATGCGTCGAAGCAAACCTCGCAGCGGGCTGTCGGCACCACGGCATACCAATTCAAACCCTATTTCCTGAGCAAGTTGGGCAATGCGACGTTCGTGCGCTTCATGCTTCCACCCGTGCATCAGCGCGATGGCCACACTTGAGACGCCAGCATCGAACGCCCCTTGCAGAGCCTTGGCGACAGCTGTTTCATCAAGGGGCTGCACCACCTGCCCATCCGACGCAATGCGTTCACTAACTTCGATCACATTGTTGGCCAAGGGCGTAGGACGTTTGATGTCCAGCGCAAAGAGATCCGGCCGCGTCTGATCACCGATGATGGGCAGATCGCCCAGACCCTTTGTCACGACCAAGGCTGTAGGCCTCCCCGACCGCGTCAAGAGAGCATTGGTCGCAACCGTAGTACCAAGCCGTATTTCTCGAACGATGCTTTGATCGATCGGCGTATCTGCCGCGAGGCCAAGCACGAGGCGAATACCGACGACCGCGGCATTCTCGCCGTGGATGGCATCATTGCTGAGCACCTTGGCGTGCCGAGTCTCGCCATCACACTTTGCAACGACGTCGGTGAAGGTGCCACCCCGGTCGATGGCAATACGCCAAGTGCCCGCGGCCATATCAGTTGGCCACAGCGTGCGTCATGTTCGCAGTTGTCCCCACGTACTCGGTCTTGCGGTTTTCTTGCGACCGAACAAGCCCCCACCCAATCGCACCGACAATCAGGCCCTCGCCAAGATCCACCGCTGAGATTGAGACCCCTAGGAAGGACAGAATGTACGGACCCCCAAAGAGAAAGGCCAGCAGCAGGATGGCGGCATAGATATTGCCCCTCAACGCTTGGCAGCGGCGGCGGGCTGGCTCGTCCCCATGTGCGGGCGCCAAGAAGATGCCGATCTTGCCAAAGGGATCTGCAATGAACTGGGCACTGAATGACATGGGCGGAACGATACCACGATCCATGACCGTTGGACAGAAACGAACAACGCTCCGGCGGAGTGCCGAAGCGTTGCGATGATTCAGATTGAAATTCGATTCAGCGCCGTCGGCGACGGGATGCCAATCCAGCTATACCAAGCAGTGCCAACGCGCCGGGCGCTGGAACTGTGGTGAAGTCATAGTGAAGGAGGTCGATCGAATGCGAGCCGTTCCCCCATCCTGGCTGCACTCCTTCAGCACCGATCAGATCGATCGCGGGGTCGCCCCAGTTGTTACCAGTGGTCGCGGCTTCATAATCGAATCCGGTAATGCCGTTGAGCGTCAAGCCAGCAACAAGATCGTAGAAGTTCCACTGGATCGTGTTGTTTCCCCAGTCGGCCCAGACGGAGACCGCGTATGGAAGATTGCCCCATCCGCTTGCCCCGAACTCATAGGAATCTGCTCCGCCACCGCCATTGAGCCAACTGCCGACGAAGATATCCATGCCACCTAGGCCCGAGATATCGCGCCCCCATGGGTTGTCGTTGTCGCCACTGCCCCCGGCCCAAGCATCCATGAAGAACAGGTAGTTGCCCCAGTCGGCATTCAGGTCCGCAACTGTCATACGGACCACAAGATCCGTGCCGTTGTCGGAGATCTCGACCGACGTGATGTCCAAGTTTGGATTGCCCGTAGCGATATCCCCTTCGGGATCCGTATAGACGGAACCAAGTGCCGGCGCGACAACGAACATCGCAAGCAAAGGCATCGTTCGCATGGGGATTCTTCTCCTCAACTTCCAGTGGTCCAGAACCTGTGAGGTGGCCTCTCTCCTTGCCACCTACCGCCACAACAGTACTTGCCCGAGCAAACCGTTCAAGACCTTCTTCGGGGGTTATCCATTGTTTTTTGGTCGTTCACGTAGGCCCCGAGACTGTGCCCCACACAGTTGTGAAAGACCCTGAAAAGACCCTGAAAGGTCACTTCTTGTCCTCTGATCCAGCGTCTTGGCCCTTTTCTGGCTCCTTGGGGGACTCTCCGAGCACGCCCCCGAGGCCATTTCCAATGCCCTTGAGCCCCTTGCCCACGTCCTGAAAACCCTTATTGATAGATGAGTTGGCACCCTTGATCGCGTTTCCGATCTTGTAACCGACTCCGGTATCGCCCAAGATCGGGATCTTCTCGAGCGCCATGGCGACAGATCCAACCGCGGCCCCACTAAGCCCTTGAATCGGGTGGTCTGCGATGTGTTGAAGCACCACGTTGAGCATCATGCTGATCAAGTGGTCGGCGAGTTGGTCTCCGTTGGTCTTGGTGCCAAGGTCCTTCAGTTCCAACCGCGGAATCTTCGCATCCAAGTGCCCACCGGCAATATTGACGATGCTCCCCGAAGCGGTCAGTTCGATGTTCTCAATCACCAGTTTCTCAATATTGAAGTCAATTGGATCACTGGCCGGAGCGTTGGAGTCTGGAGCCGTAGCCTTTTCAATATTGGCCACGATCTCCGAAGCATTCATGCGTTGATTGATCTGTTCAAGATCTACCTTAAAGCCAGTGATGTGCACCAGTGGAATATCTATATTGGAACTCAGCACGGTGGTCAAACTGGCTTGAATCGCAGCGTCCTCAACTTCAATGAAGTTGGTCTTCTTAAAACCAGTCGGGTTAGCGATGGTCAACCCCTGCATGGAAGTATCGGACGTAAACACGGCCAACCGAACCGAGTTGACGTTGACTGGCACACCGAAGATGGACGTTCCAGCCGAGTCGATCGCTCCACGCGCAATCATGTCGATGGCGATATAGGTACCGACAAGCAGCAGTACCACAATGATCCCAACGATGATCAGAATTCGCTTGAACAGTTTCATCCATTGCTCCTTGAGGCCAGCTTCGTGCCAGCGAAAGCGGCAGCCTATCGTGCAAGCAGAAAGTCTGTCCCTCTTCGCCGCTAACACACGCGCTTCGAGGGGCTCGTGGTGGCAGTTTCCATGCGACTTGACCCCCTGCGGGGTCGTGCTACACTGCCCATCTTGACCTCTTGGGGCGGTAGCTCAATTGGTTAGAGTACCGGCCTGTCGAGCCGGTGGTTGCGGGTTCGAGTCCCGTCCGCCTCGTTGAAAACGCCCTTGGCAATACGCCCAGGGCGTTTCGCATTGCGCTTGATTGCACGTACTTGCAGCGTTTTGCGCACCGTAACGTGACGCTGCACATGACATTGATTCTGCAGTCCCCACCACAACCCACCACCCCACAGCGCCTCCGTATTCACGGGGGTGTTGTTGTTGAGATGGGTGGTGCATTGCTCCTGAAGCGGTACGCAAGACCATCTATAGAGACGGTTG